>JAQWSX010000049.1 GCA_029242935.1 Akkermansiaceae bacterium | reverse complement strand
CCGTCACTCAAAAATTTGAGAGAAATGAAACCTAGAGATAATAGAAGTTTTCCCCACCTTCAGTTTATCTCTGCCAAGTCCTCTTGGTCACGATAGGATGACCTTAAAGAGTGCAGATTTCGCTCTTTCCCTCTTTCCCTCTTTCCCTTAGGGATTGGGGTCACTTTCTGGCTGTCTCCAAGAAGTGTGCTCTCTATTTGGAGGATTCGCGAAGATAGAGCACCCGGCTAGCGATTTCGGCTTTCTGGATTTTAGTCCATGGGGCGGTGAGCAGAGTCGGATCAAATTGATAGCCTGGCTTGCTGTCTTGCAGGACAACGACGGTGTTCAGAATAAGGTTGGCGAGGATAGGGTCGGTGGTGGAGTTGAGAATTTCGGTGAGAATCGGGCGAGGGTCTTGCTGTCCAGTAAGGCCCAGAAATTCCGCAGCACGGGTTCGTACAAGTGACTCGCTATCATTATTGGCGAGTTGTTTGGCCTGCTCGTAAAATGGTTCCGCCTCCTTGCCGAATGAGCTGCAAACGATAAGTCCCCAGTAACGATCCCAAGGATTTTTAGAACTGAGAGCGGAAGAAATCCCCTGACGACTTTTTTTAAAACTCCCAAGACTGAGGTCGGCAATGTCGATGAGTTTGGCAATTTGTGCTTTGTGTTTCTGACCGTAATTGACCGGTTCCTTGAGTCCGTCTTTGATGAAAATGGGTTCGGGATAAAAGCTAAGATCGGGTAAACCTTTGACTTTTTTCTGAAGTAAGGAGCGCATTGAAAGGAGAGTTTTTTCATGTTTTGGATCGTTGGCGAGATTGTTTATTTCGTCAGGATCGGTGGCGAGATTGTAGAGCGTTTCGGCGGGGCGGGCTTTGAAGAATTGTTGTTGGGCTGCGTTGAGTTTTCCAGCGAGATAGAGTTCGCGCCATTGAGAGAAGGGCGTTTGCTTATAGCGGTACTCGTTATATAGGCCGTCGAAATTGAACGGCTGGTAGTTGCGGCTGTAGCGGAACTTTCCTTTTCGCAGGGTGCGGACGAGATCGTATTTTTCGTCAAAGCGATCAGCGTATCCGAATGATTGATCGCGTTTGTTGAGCTCGGCTAGGGTGACTCCTTTTCCGAGGAAAGGCTTTCCGTCGATGGCGGCAGGAATTTCGATCCCGGCAAGGTTCAGGACGGTTGCCGAGAGGTCGACGAATTCTACGAAGCCATCAACGCGTGTTCCTGGAGAAGCGGGCGCAAGGTGTTGCCAGTTTTTTGGAATGGAAACAACCATAGGAATGCGCAAACCGCTTTCATTGGCGTAGCCTTTGCTGCCAGGCATCACGCCGCCGTGATCGCCGTAGTAGAAGATGAAGGTGTCGTCGAGGAGCTTGTCCTTTTCGAGCTGTTTGAGAAAAGCTCCCATCTGCGCGTCGACTACCATGTGCTTGTCGAGGTAGTGGGCGTAAGAGCGACGGAAGACCGGTGTGTCGGGATGGTAAGCGGCGAGTTTGACTTTGGCTGGATCGGTTTTGAGTTGAAACTTCAAGGGGTCGCCGAAGGTCCTTCCTTCGTGGGTTGTTCCGAAGTTTTGCACATGGAAAAATGGTTGGCCGGCTTTGCGGTTCTTGTAGCTGGCTTTGCGGGAAGAGGCATCCCAGACCCCTCTTTTATCAGCCGGATGAAAATTGTAATCTTCCTTAGAATTATTGGTGGTGTGATATCCATTTTTGCGGAGATAAAAGGGGAACATCTTGAGTCCATCGGGCATGGGAACGGTGGCTTGCTTGCGATGGTATTGCGCGCCGGTGCGTGGGGCGTAGCAACCGGAGATAATGGTGCTGCGGGCAACCGAGCAAACGGGAGCGCAGGAGAAGGCGTGATTAAAGACGAGCCCATTTTTGGCGAGTCGTTCGACAGTCGGCATCGGGGCTCCATCCGGGCCGTAAATACGAAGCCATTTGGCGGAGTTGTCCTCGGAAACGATCCAGACGATATTAGGTTTATCTTGTTTTGCCTCGGCTGCTGCTGGGACGAGGCAGGCGAGGAGAAGGAGAAATCGGGCGATCTTCATAGTTCGTGGAAAAAAGTTGACCAATGATACTTTGGCTCGAGACGGATTATTTCCAGTCAATGTCATCAAGGCGGGATTCCAAGGCTTTGTTTTCTTTCGGAGGGGCGTGGACTGCAAGGGAGTTTCTTTAGAGCAGGAAGGCTTTCCTGTTCCCTCATTCCGAATGGGCGACTGGCCGTTCTTCAGGGAGAGAATTGAAATGATTGCTGTTACTAAGCCACCTTAACTCGACAGCTACTAGGCTGTTGCTTGAAGATGTTACCCGGTGGATCCTCAGAGCCTTGGTTCGTCCCTTGTTATGATGAATGGGTCATGTTATCCCGAGGCATGATCTTTCGAATGCTATTTCTGCTAGGCGTTTCTCTCTGGAACCTTCAGGCGGCGAGGGATACTCCCAATGTCATTTTCATTCTTGCGGATGATTTTGGTTACGGCGATCTATCCCATGCTGGCGGTAAGGCTGCCACACCCCATTGCGACCGGTTGGCCCATGAAGGCATGCGCTTCACAGACTCACACACCACTTCGTCGGTCTGTACGCCCACGCGTTATGGTATTCTCACCGGCCGCTACAACTGGCGAAGTACACTCAAGAAAAGTGTGTTGTGGGGTTTGTCTGAACCCTTAATCGAGAAGAAACGCCTTACCGTGCCCGGCTTCCTGAGGCAGCAAGGTTATTACACTGCGGTGGTGGGGAAATGGCACCTTGGTCTTGGCTGGCATATGTTACCCAATGGCGAGAAACGCAAATCTAAGATCGGACCGACCAAGGGTGATGGGTGGCAAATTGATTACGGCAGGAAAGTAGAGGGAGGACCCTTGGCAATTGGTTTTGATGAATCCTACATCATTCCTGCATCCCTCGATATGTTTCCTTATCTCTACTTGAAGAACGATAAGCCCACCGCTTGGGCCAATACCACCAAGGCGTTCCATCGGCCGGGTCCAGCGGCTGAAGAATTTGAGGCGATAAATTGTCTTACGGATTTCGCGCGTGAAAGCCGAGCTTTCATTGCCACGCGCGCCAAGAGTGACAAACCCTTCTTTCTTTACCTGCCCTTGACTAGTCCACACACCCCTATCGTGCCTTCTAAGAAATGGCAGGGTAAGTCGGGCTTAGGTAAATATGGAGATTTTCTGATGGAAACTGACTGGGTTGTTGGGGAGGTGTTGGACGAACTGGAAAAATACAAACTTACTGATAATACGATTGTCATTTTCACGGCCGATAATGGTTGTTCACCTCAGGCCAAGATCTCTGACCTGATAAAAAAGGGGCATAAGCCTAACGCGGATTGGCGTGGTCATAAGGCTGATATTTATGAGGGAGGACACCGCACTCCTTTTTTGGTTCGGTGGCCCGGGAAAGTGAAAGCCGGCTCCACTTCAAGCCAAACTATCTGCACCTCAGATCTGTTCGCCACGCTTGCTGATATTCTTGGGCAAGGTAAAAAACTTCCTGCGGGAGCCGGCGAAGACTCCTTCTCATTTTTGAGTGCCCTTCAAGGCAAAATCGTTGAAAAGCCGCTTCGGCCCTTTACCATTCATCATTCCATTAATGGATCCTTTGCGATCCGGCGCGGCCCGTGGAAGCTTGCGCTTTGCCCCGGTTCCGGCGGTTGGAGTGCTCCGCGCCCGGCACAGGCGCTGAAGAGCAAGAAGCTGTCATTGGTGCAGCTTTATAACTTGGATGATGACCCGGCAGAAAAAATCAACCTAGCGAATCAAAATAACACTTTGGTCAATGAGCTTGTTGAGCAACTGGTCGGCGCGATCAAGAATGGTCGTACTAACCCGGGCCCTAAGCAGTCCAATGAGGGCTGGCCTAACACCTTTCACCCGCGTGTCCTCGCCCGGTTTCCAAAGCTTGGGAAATAAGCTACTAGGAATTTCCTTTTGGCGGAAATGGGCTGGGTGGATACGATGAGGGAGAAAGGCGCTTTAGTCGCTTACGATAGTCTCTCGGCGACATGCCGATGAGTTCGGAGAATTTTTTGGAGAAGGCTGAGTGGTCGTAGAAGCCAACTTGGAGGGCAATCTCGGTCACGGGAAGTGTGGTTTTCACGAGAAGTTCGCAGGCTTCCAGTATTCTAAGACGGCCCACATATTTTTGTGGACTTGTTTTAAAAGTTTCTTGAAAGCGCCTTTGGAGTTTGCGAACTGACATGCCGATACTCTTGGCAAGATCAGGCATGGAGACTTTGGAGGCGGAGTTGTTCTTAAGATACTCTGTAACAGGAAGGAGATCGAGGTAGGGTTGGAGCGAAGTTCGAAC
>JAQWSX010000198.1 GCA_029242935.1 Akkermansiaceae bacterium | reverse complement strand
GCGACCGCATCGGTCTCTTCGGTGATGCCAAATCCGGCACGATGACGAAGCCCTAGCGAACGATCGGAAAGCTGCTTCTGACTCACCGGAAAGATACACGCTGCCGAAGCGATCCTTTCTTTCTTTAAAATCATTCCACCGTCGTGCAGTGCGGTCTTAGGATGAAAAACAGTAGCCACTAACTCCACTGAGAGAGCACTATCAATCACAACCCCCGTTCTCTCATATTCGCTGAGTTCAATCCCTCTCTCGATCGCGAAAAGAGCTCCAAAACGTTTCTTGGAAAGCTTCATCACAGCTTCGGTGAGAGCATCCAAAAAGATCCTCTGCTGGCTCGTCGAAAACGAAAACAGATTCGTGCTCCCCAATCTAGCGAGGCCGTTTCTAAGTTCGGGTTGAAAAATAATTAAAAGGGCAAAAGCCAAAACTGCGGCAGCGCTTTTGATAATCCATTCGATCACCTTTAGATCAAGGATCTGAGAAGCTAGCGTCATCAAAATAATCACCACGGTCAGACCAACCAAGATTCGTGCACCACGAGTAGCCCGGAAAACACGGTATGTTTGATAGATGAGAATCCAGAGCACCAGGACCTCAACCCCAGCACGCCAGTTCTGCTTAACAATTTCTATCAAATCCACGACGATAATTTCTTTTCAACCTAGCGACCTTTCAGCTTCTTAACCATTTCGGGGCTAAGATGAAAGTTTAGAGTGCCTGAAGCCTTTGGCTTTTCTTTCCCTTTAGCTTGCTCCTCATCAATTTGATATTCAAGAGGCTTCAGTGGTTTCACGCCGCTTACTTCCGACATCAAATAAACACGAATTGAAATGGGAGCCTGTGCATCTCCACCCGGAAGGTCTTTAATGGAGAACTGTAACTCATTCATTCCGTCAATCGCTCCACCAACAATCACATCCGCCCTCTTGGTGTTTTGGAAGGTGTGCCTCGACTTCCTGTTAATCAAAAGTTTCACCTCACGGCCGGGACAAAACACATAAGCTTTAGCGATATATTTGACAGGCCCTCGAATCGAAAACGGCGCAGGCTCTGGAACCCCACTTGGAAAGAAATCTTCCCCATCAAGGAACTCTTTTTTACCCGCCGCAAGTTGCTCCCGAACTGTCGGAAGCGCACCCAGATTGACGAACTCGCCACCATGATATTTCCACCCGTTTCCTTCGCGAATGTACGAGACAACAAAGAGGTTATCAGTTGGATCTCCACCAATTCCAAAATCGACCTTACCAAAGTAGGTGGACTTGGCGGTGCGACCTTGAGCCCGCACTCGCATCGCCTGAAGCTTACCAATATCCGGGGGCGCAATCGGCGAGGAAAAGACTGCCTGAGGAAACGGACGGCGTTCGCTCCAGATCCGGTTGCGAACCTTGATCTGCTTGGTCGTCGAAGTGTAGCGCTTCCACAAACCGGCATCTTTTCGCACCATTGATGCCCGCCAGTTATTGTAAACATTCCGCAATTCCGCCGCAGTTTGGGCGCCATTTCCCGCCTGAGCATGCGCCGGGGCTGCCATAGCATGCACTCCGAGAATCAAAATCAGTCGTTTCATAGAGAAACTATGGACAATTGCACCCACATTTGGAAAAGCTTTTCTACGGTGACATTGGTTACCGACCAGAACAACCATGAAGAATCTCCCCAAGTCACCCATGATCGGTGAAGCCCGGAACAAGGAACTACTCTCTTCCGCGACCACCTATATCTATCGACAGACCCCAAGCGGTGACTTGCATGCCCACTTCTTCTTCCCTCACGATTTCAACTATCAACGCGACCGTTGTCCTGCCATCCTCTTCTTTCACGGAGGGCTCTGGGATATTTCTGCACCCACTCAATTCGTTCCTCACTGCCATCACTTCGCGTTACGCGGAATGGTCGCGGTGACTGTCGAGTATCGAACAAAAGTACTTTTTGATGGCACGCCCGAAGACGCCATCTCCGATGCGAAAGAAGCCATTTCATTTTTTAAAATGCATGCGGCCGACATGGGTATCGATGCCAATCGAATTGTCGCGGTTGGTGCCAGCGCCGGAGGCAATGCGGTTCTCTCTGCGGCACTTCATCCTCAGGAAGACCCCCTTGGGCCATCGCCTAAGCCATGCGCTATGATTCTCTTCGGACCAATCAGCGACACAACGCGAAAGGGTATTGGCAATGATCGCTTCGCCTCCCCGAAAGACGGCAAACTTTACAGCCCCTCCTATCGCCTTCCCCAAAAAGCTCTTCCACCCTGTCTCATTTTCCACGCCAAAGCTGACCGAGTGGTTCCCTTCGAGCAGTCGGCACGCTTTTCCAAACGCTACCGAAAAAAGCGCAACCGCTGCGATCTCATGGAGTTTGAAAATGCCGGGCACACTTTTTTCAATTTCAATTCCGACGAGAAAAATTACGAAATCACACTGCGATCAGCTGACCATTTCCTCGTTGAACTTGGCATCATCGAGCCCGACCCCCTCGCGGATGTCTTGCACTGATCTTGCACCACGCCATTTTACTGCCATCATTACGTGCCCATGAGCCAATTGAAATTTTCACCGATCGATGAGATCATCGCTGACCTTAAGGCAGGACAACTTGTCATCGTCGCTGATGACCCTGGTCGGGAGAACGAGGCAGACCTCGTTGGCGCGGCCTCTCTCATCACTCCGGAATCGATCGCATTTATGGCAAATCATGGTCGCGGGCTTATTTGCACCCCGATAGTTCCGGCACGGGCAAAGGCTCTCGATCTTCCCCCGATGACTCCAAAAAACCGAGAGGCTCACAAAACAGCCTTCACCATTTCCATCGATGCCGCTGAAGGTATCACCACTGGGATCTCCGCCGCAGATCGCGCCCACACTATCCAGCTCCTTGCCAACCCAAACACCGACGCCAGTGCCTTTGTGCAGCCAGGCCACATTTTTCCCCTGGAAGCCATTGAAGCCGGAGTCCTCCGCCGAGCCGGACACACCGAAGCCGCTGTTGACCTAGCCCGCCTCGCCGGTTTGCCTCCTGCTGGTGTGATTTGTGAAATTATGCATGAAGATGGCACAATGGGGCGGGTTGGCGACCTCGGTGAATATCAGGAAACACACGGATTAAAATCCTGCACGATTGCCCAACTCATTGAATATCGGCGACGCTCCGAGAGGCTTATCACGCGCGAGGAGGTCATCTCCATGCCCACTGAATTTGGCGACTTTGATTGCTACCTCTATCAGGTCAATACCGATGATTCCGAGCACCTTGCTCTCGTTCGTGGCAAAATTGACTCCGAGAAACCAATCAGCGTGCGCGTTCACTCTGAGTGCCTCACCGGAGATGTTTTCGGCTCTCGTCGTTGCGACTGCGGAGGGCAACTTCACACCGCTCTCGGTCATATTGCCAAGGAGGGCGGTGTCCTCCTCTATCTTCGCCAAGAAGGACGGGGAATAGGCCTCGCTGCAAAAATTCACGCCTACAAACTCCAGGAACAAGGATTCGATACGATCGAGGCCAACGAAAAACTCGGTTACGATTCCGACCTCCGAGACTACGGCATGGGCGCTCAAATGCTTTACGACCTCGGCGTCCGGAAAATCCGCCTCCTCACCAACAACCCAAAGAAAGTCATTGGCCTTGAGGGCTACGGTCTCGAAATTGTGGAGCAAGTTCCCATCAGGCTTCCCTCCAATCCTCATAACGAAAAATACCTTGAGACCAAGCGAACCCGCATGGGCCATCACCTCTGATTGACAATTCGGTCTTTCAACCTATACCAACTCGCACAGACATGTCGGCAATCATTCCTCCCAAACCACGGTTAACAGCCGGGACCAAAGTCCGCATCTCCATTGTTGCAGCCAAATTCAATCAGGAATATACCGACGCCCTAGTTGAAAACGCCGTTAAAGAAATCGACTCCTATACGACCAACGCTCGCGTCGATCTGGTTCGCGTTCCTGGGGCATTCGAAATCCCCGTGGTTTGTAAAGCACTCATCGAGGAAGAACAACCGGATTGCATAATTGCCTTAGGCTGCATCATCCGCGGAGGCACAGGCCACGCGGACCTCGTCGCCACCTCGGTCACCGACGCCCTGCAAAAACTCGCGCTCGATAAAACAACCCCAATCATTCACGAGGTCCTCCTCGTCGAAGATGAAAATCAGGCCTATGCCCGCTGTATCGGGAAGAAGCTCAATCGTGGTCGCGAAGCAGCACGTAGCGCTCTCGACATCATCGAGGTCATGAGCGAAGTCCGACGCGCTAACCAATCCCTTCGACTTCACCCGAGCAATGGCTAGCCGTCGCCTCGTCCGCCAAGCGGCCGTTCAGCTTCTTTATGCCCGCTTTGCATCTCCCAAGGATCAGGGAGGCCCGGAATTTTGGAGCCTTGTCAACGACAAGGCCGCACTCATCTTCGATCGGACGCGCGTTAAAGTTCTCATTCACTTCCAACAAGGACGCGAAGCTCTCACTGAAAAACTTCAGCGAGCTCTAACAGAATGCGCCGCCGCTATTCTTGCAGCTGACCCAACCGAAAAACTAGCCCGCGACCTCAAGACATTCAGTGCCCGAGAGCACTTGTGGGCCGAAAACTGCGGCAACCTTCACCGGTTGACCAAGGCCGATACTGGCGGCTGGAGGCACGAGCTTCAAAAGCTCCTTCCGGGGGTCGATGAACTCCGCCAAAACCGAGTAGAAATTCTCAAGCGCATCGAGGGATTTCCTCCGGCCCAATACGAAAAATTCACGGATATTTTAGGGAAACTAGATAAATACGACGCCCGCGCTCGCATGGTCCACTTCCCAGAAAACTATCCGGAACAGCGGGACCTCGATCACCTCCACCGTCTCACCGGCGAAATGAAAGAACTCGAAAAAGAAGCTATTGAATTGGCCGATCACGTCGAAACAGAGGTCACCACCATCGACGAAGCCATCAATACGGCCTCTGCCAATTTTGATATCGAAAGAATCTCAAAGGTGGACCTCGCCATTCTTCGCCTCGCAAGCTGGGAAATCATGAAACTTCCCGATCTTGATGCCGCAATTTCGATCAACGAGGCAATCGATTTGGCCCGCTCGTTTTCGGGCGAAGAATCTGCGTCCTATGTAAACGGTGTCCTCGACAAGATCTCTAAGGCCTGACATCTCCCTCTAAACTGTAGCGAGTTTACACTTCCCCAATCGGGAGGACTTGGGCAACTTATAGTTCGTGGACGAGGATAAAACATTCCCCAGTGAGTTTCAGAGGCGTACGCTTTGGAGAGCGGTCACCGGACTTGCCATTCTTGTTCTGGGGGCGCTGCTGGTCGGACTCATCTGGCTCACGAGCAATATCCTCGGATACCTTCAACCGGTGTTGGTCCCCCTCGCCGTCGCGGGAATTGTAGCCTACCTCCTCGACCCTGTGGTGCAGCGACTCCAAAAGAAGGGCTTCTCAAGAGTAAAAGGCATCGTCACCGTCTTCTCAGGATTTCTCGTCTTTTTTGGAATTCTCTTTTACTTCGTGGGCGCCAAATTCTCCCAACAACTACGAGACATGCTCGCGGAAGACGGCACTAGTTCCAGCTACTACATGAAGGCCTCTGATTTGGAGATCGCTAAACAAAATAATTTCTATGGCTGGGTCATGCGGGCCTCATTCCGAAAAGATGCGGCCGCCACCCGTAAACACCTCGAAAACGGCGGATCTGTGGTCGGCCCAAACAAAACCAAATGGCGTCTGGATCCCAACACCGGAGAGTTTACCGATGGCAAAAACCCGAAATCGGCTCCACCTCTTGAGATTGAGAATCTCCTCGAATCCGACTGGGTCACCGATACTGAAATCGACAAAGTCACTCACCCGGAAGAATTGGTCTCGCTCTATAACTTTGATCTCACGCAAGGAGGACAGTGGCTCTCCGGCCTGGGTCGATCAACGCTCGGTTGGCTCTCTAACAGCACCGGTAAAATCTTGGGATTCTTTGGGATCATTCTCGGCTTCGCCATGGTCCCAATTTATCTCTACTATTTTCTCAAGGAGAGCGATGGCATCAAGAAAGGGTGGACTAATTATGTCCCTCTCAAAGCCTCCAAATTCAAAGACGAAGTCGTTGATACACTGCGCGAAACTAATGGTTATCTCATTTCGTTCTTCCGCGGACAGGTCCTTGTGGCCTTTATCGACGGGATTCTTGTTGGAATTGCACTAACGATTTTCCAGCTGCCCTACGGCTTGTTGATTGGAGTCTTCATGGCATTCCTCGGTATTATCCCATACATTGGAAATATTATCTGCCTCGTTCCCGCCTGCATTATAGCCTATTTTAAAGGATTCGATCATCCATACGGTCTATCTGAGTGGGGATACGTGATTGGAGTTCTCGCCATCTTCATCATCGTGCAGCAGATCAACTCCCTCGTCACCGCACCAAAAATCGTAGGCGATTCGGTTGGGCTCCACCCCATGACAGTTATCTTCTCGATGCTCTTCTGGTCACTTCTTCTTGGCGGATTCCTCGGTGCCCTCCTCGCGGTCCCCCTCACAGCTGCCGTTAAAGTTCTTTTCCGTCGTTACCTCTGGGAACGTCAAACTCAGGAAGACGCAGAATCTAGCTCTTTACTCGCGTAAGATCCACATAGAATAGAAGGGATCTCAAACGGTTTAGCCCAACAGTCTTCGCCCCTCGGAACTCTTGGCTTTCGGGGAATGATTTGCTCTCTATTCCAGCAATGACCACTAAAACTGTGAGGATTGAGGCAAAAATCTAACTCAGCTAAATTTTCTCTAAAGAACCTTCTCACTCTGGCATGGAGATGACAAACTGCCCACCCACTTTAAACCGTGATTAAAGATCCCGAATGAAGAATCTCATCGTCCAATTCTTGCTCG
>JAQWSX010000180.1 GCA_029242935.1 Akkermansiaceae bacterium | reverse complement strand
TAAACAATGACCTCGCGCACGAAGTACCTCCGGCCGGGATCGAACCGGCACGACCTAGGGTCAATGGATTTTAAATCCACAGCGTCTACCAATTCCGCCACGGAGGCCTTTCGTTTCAAAAGCGGGCGCAGTCTTCGGCAGCAGATCAATCTTGGCAAGTCTGGAACCATTTAAAGGCGATTTTGAATCCGACCGCTTGGTCATATTATCACCCAAGCCTTCGCCAATAACAGGTCCAGTCGAGCTTACATGGAAGCTCGACCCCATCAACAAATCATTCAAACTCCTCCTGTGACACTCACTCCGCGCGGCATTCTTTTTCTTCTTGTTGCGCTTACGCTGACTATCATGGGAGTTTTTCGAATCGATGGCGACTTAATCGCACTCGGTAGCGCCGGACTTCTACTGACACTCATGGTAATAATATTCGGAAAATGGAACCTGCTTGGCATCCATCTTAAGCTCTCGGCTCCCTCCCGCGTCTTTGCAGATACCCCTTTCGATCTGCGGCTCACCCAGCTCAACAAACGGAGTCTCTTCGATGCCTGCAGCACAGACCTTGAACTCAATTTATCCAACGTTTCAAAGATCGAAACTCATGCGACATGGACTGCTGCCCGCTCGTCTTCGACAAGCAAACTCCGGGGAAGTATTACAAAAAGAGGATCTATTTCAGAACACCCCTGCACTTTAAGGTCCACCTTTCCACTGGGGCTATTTTATTTCTCAAAAAAGATCACTCTTGAACATGAAATTTTGGTCTTCCCTAAGCCTCTCGTCCCAAAGGAATTCTTTGCGAGCGGTGAATTCGACGACGCTTGGGATGGAGGAGGTTTCCAGTCCGGTGATACTCCCGGAGAACCCCGCGGGCTGCGCCCTTATCAGCCAGGTGATCGAGCCAAGCAAATCCATTGGCCAGCCACCATACGATCCCAGGCAAGAGGTCGAAGCCCCAGAGTCCGTGAATACGACCCACCCGGTTTACGCCCTCGCCATGCAGTTGTCATTTTCCACAGCTTTGGAACTGATCACACCCTCATTCGCACCGACCTTTTTGAGCGCTCGCTCTCGCTGGCCTGCGGAACACTGAGACATCTCAGAGGGATCGGAGTGCACGCGAATCTTCGGGCCGATTTCGTGGCGTGGAAAAGTCAAAAAACTTTCCACGCCAAAGCTTGGAGCGACACCCTAACTCTCCTTGCTCAAGCCAAACGAGCCAACCACACTGAAGCGCATGACGTCCTCGCCGAAATCGAAACAACTCCCGCCGAAGATGCTATCATCATCATTTCTGACATGCCTCTGGCATCTTGGAAACACATCATACCGGAACGCCGTGTATTAATCATCGATATTCAACAACACCACTTTGGACAGCGTGACCTTAACTTAAAATCTCGCAAGCCGAGGCGCTTGCAAGATTTGGCCAAAGCAGATCCAAGGGCTACTCACCCACAGCAACCTGACGGGCTAAATCCTCAGCGGTGATTTTCACGAAAGCCCCTGGCTCACCCGAATAGCGAATCTTGTGCTCACCATCGAGAACGTAGACAAAGGGCCATTGTTCAATACGGTAAATCTTAGTAATCGATTGAGTGGAATCCGAGAAGTTCTTCCAATTCACTGTTCCCTCCGCAATATGCCTGCGCAAAGTCCGTGGGTCGTCCATGTTAACACCCAAAATCTGGATGTTTTTGTCCGCGAATTCCTCTTGATATTTTTTCATAAGAGCGAGACTTTCGTCATGCGCCGGCATGAGAGCATGCCAGAAAAAGAGGATGGTCACCTTCCCACGATAGTCACTCAGCGAAGACTTATCCAAGGTCACTTCCACTCCCGTAAAATCGGGGGCCTCGGCACCAAGATTGAGTCGGCTCATACGGAAGAGTTCGTCTCTAAGAATCGCCTGGGTCGTGGTCTTTCCCACAGTCAGATCGGGCGCCATGATCGCCTTGCGGAGTTTATCCTGCCGAATCGCCATGCCGCGTTTTCCTCCACCAATGCGACGATGTAAAATAGCCTGTGCCAGAGCCGAAGCCCCGCGAACCATCTCGGAAGGGTTTGCCTTCTCAACTGTTTCGAGAAGAGCCATCGAACGAGGATCCTGAATGTGCGTCAGCGCAATACAATAAGAACCGAGCTTGGGGCTTAAAAGATGATTGCTTCGGACAGCTTCCCTGATGATACCCGCAGGACGAGTTTGATCTCCGCGTCGCGCGGGTTTTCTCACTTGCTTGACCGCATAAGTCGACGCATTCACAAGCAACCAAGCCGCAGGCTCGAGGGACCAAGATTTATCCAGATCATTTCGGATTTCCTCCCACATCTTACGACCAACCTCGATTTCATCCGGGCGACGGCGCCACGCTGCATTTTGAGCATCATTAGTGGCAGCGGTGCGGACATCGCTAGTCCACTGTTGATAGGCTTGGTCGAAAGTGCGCGAAATCAATCGCGCCCTTTCAGGTGAACCAGCGGAGGCCAGCCCCGCAGTCACAGTGAGAATAAATAAAATCGTTTTCATAGTGTCCAAAAAGACTGCACGTTTTCCTAGGATTTGCCAAATTGGAAAGATTAGTAAGCACCTGAGGGCTCTTTCTCCTTCGCAGCGAGGCGAGCGGCCAAATCACCGTGGTAGTCGCGACCCACAATGTATCCGATACAATTAGAGGAGCCGCACCGGCAAGGATGGTCCTCATAGCAATCGACGTCGAATCCGTAGTCGAAAGTAATCTCTTCATCCACTCCGATATCCCTCAGAGCCTGAAGAAAAATTCGTTTCCCATCCTGAATCGCTTCGCTATTCGGATCACAAGAATGATTGATCAAGCGGGCTGGATTCCATTCGACGTTGCCGTCGAGATCCCACTTTTTAGTAAGATTAAAAATATAAACCGCCGCCGCACCACTTTTTTCGTGCTCTTCAAGTTGCTTCCAAGCTCGCTTTTCACTCTCCTCTTTATTCACACGATTCCCGACGTATTCGATGAAGTATTGCTCTTTCTCGATTGGCTCGATGCAATAAACTCCTTGGCCGTGAATCACGGATCCACGGACTTCCACAAAGTCGCTCTCACCCCGTCTGCGTAGTTTCTCGATACGACGTTCCTGCTTATCTTCGGGATGCTTGCGATCCTTTTTTTTATTTTTTCCC
>JAQWSX010000039.1 GCA_029242935.1 Akkermansiaceae bacterium | reverse complement strand
TTCGCCGGGTTTCCAGTGTGGGTAGGTTGGCATGGTGGCGACCCAGAGTCGGCCTTTATTGTCGAAGGTGATTTGGACTGGGTTGGCCAGGTTGGGGAATTCTTTTTCGGAGGCAAAGAGGTTGATTTTGTACCCAGGAGCGGTGGTGAAGGAAGCAAGGGCTTCGGCACCGTAGAGGTATTTGGTGGTACCGTTTTTATGGGAGGGGCGGTAGTTGGTTTTAATTTCTGGGAGGGTGATGGTTTTGGCATCGGCGGCAGCGAGGTCAAAGGATTTGCCTTGGGCGGCAGCCCAAATGGCCTGGTCGCGGTTGGCGGTCACTTGCTCGAGTTTTTTAAGTTCGGCGGGATAGTTTTTTGGGCCGAAAGGATTGTGGCGCCGGCCGTAGACGTGGACCCCGTTTGGGATTTTGTAGTATTTTTCCCAGTGCCAGTTTTTTTCGCGGACGGCGTGATAGATGCTTGGGTCGGTTGCACTGGAAAGGCGACCAGAAGTGCCAAAAAGGTCGGTGTATATCTTCCGGGAGATTTTTGTATAGGGTAACGGCTTGCGTAATGATTTGCTTTGATTGCCAGGGAAAGAATTGAGGTTGAAGGGGTCTTGCTCACTTGAGAGGTTGGAAAAAATAACGGACTCAGCCGTAGCAACTTCATCCATGCCTTGGGTATAGAGGATTAGGTTTGTGCTGACTTTATTTTTGTGGGCGGCATCCGGATGTTCGAAGGTAGTGGGCGAAACGAGGGCGATTTTTGGGGCAGATGTTCCGTTGTATATTTGAGATTTGGTGTGCTTGATCCAAGCTTGGAGCTCGGCCTTAAAGTTTTCGAGTCCGGCTTGGCCTTGGAATGATTCGTTGTATCCGAAGAAGGCGATGATGATGTCGGGCTTGAGTTGGGTGAGCCATTCATCTGGTGTAGGCATAGAGCCAGTGCCAGTGTGGCCGGAGCCCCAGCGGTCTTTTGCTTTGGAGAGAGTTGGGTGGAATTTTTCGGCGCCCGGGAATGCCCAGGGATTGGAGCGGGCGGAATGAGGGCGGAAGCCTGGAGTATTCCCTTCATCGCACAGATTACGGATGAAGAGGTTTTTCTCGGGGTGTTGGAGGTGGAGTAAGGTTTCAAAGGAGCCGAATTGCATCATGCGGGAGCCGAGGCCGTTGCCGACGAGGACGACGCGGGATCCCTTCTTGAGGTCGAAGGGAGCAGCAGTTGCCGAAAGGATGGCGAGGAAAACGAAGAGAACGACTTTCATTGCTAGAGAGAGTAGGGGGAAGAAAAGGGGAAGCAATCTTGGGGATTTGAGTCTACCGGGTTTTTAGAGTTGAAATCGTGACTATCGAATCTCTACTGGGGCATGACTCAAAGGAAATGCTCTCCGGCCAAGCATCGCGCTTTTTTGGCCGCGTTGACGGTTCTCTTCAGTGCGGTTACCTCTCTATCCGGACAGGACGCCTCGATGAATGCCAACACCTCCAAGACTGAAAAATATCGCTTGGTGTGGTTTGAAGACCCGACGACGACGGCGACCTTCGTTTGGAATCAATTGGAGGGAGATCCGGCTATTCTCTACTACGGCCTTAAAAATGAGGGCCGCAATAAGTCAAAATATGCCAAGCGGAAGGAAGTGGACCGTGTGGTGGAGTACGACGGGATGAGGAACTGCATGGTGACGTTGGAGAATCTCAAGCCCGACAGTTGGTATTTTATGTGCCTTGGCGATGGTGCGGGGGTGAGTCGTCTTTTTTACTTTCGAACAGCTCCCAAGCTGCCACAGCCTTTCACTTTTATTTGCGGGGGAGACTCGCGGAACTTTCGAGATATCCGTCAGGCTGCCAATACGATGTGTCGGAAGCTTTCGCCACTTTTTGTGGCCTTCACTGGTGACATGATCAGTCACGACAGTGCCGAAGGGTGGAATGATTGGCTTAATGACTGGCAGCTTACGATTGGTGACGCGGGGCGGCTTTTGCCCATCGTGCCGCATCGCGGTAATCACGAGTCGAGGCCTGAGAGCATTCCGTCTCATTTCGGCACGTCCAAGGATTCCTATGGAGCTTTCAATATCGGGAATGGCCTCTTTCGCTATTATATTTTGAATAGTGAGATCCCGGCGGATGGGAGGCAGGGAAATTGGCTGCGGTCTGACTTGGACAAGAATGCCCGAGGGGTAACCCATTTGGTGGCCGGTTACCACAAGCCGATGCGTCCCCACACAAGCGGAAAGGCGCTGGGTCGGAATTCCTATAAGTGGGCCGAAACTTTCTATAGGGCAGGCTTTGACCTCGTTATGGAGTCTGACTCCCATGTCATGAAAAGGACTCTTCCGCTCAAACCTTTCACTGGAGGTGGGGAGGATTTTAAGGCGGCGCCAAACGATCCCAATGCGACTGTTTATCTTGGTGAGGGATGTTGGGGAGCTCCGCTTCGTCGCGCTGATGTTAATTACTCCTGGACGGTCGGCACCGCGGCTTTTAATGGCTTCGATTGGCTCTATGTCACGCCCGAGGCGATCTTTGATAAGACAGTCAAGGTGGGGAACGTGGCCCAGGTCGGTGAGGTGGATCCTGAAAATCCCTACGGTAATCCAGAGGGGCTCGAACTTTGGGCTCCGAACGGAGGCGATGAAGTTCTGAAAATTCCGGCGGACTAAGCGAGGCAATGGATTCTTCAGATGGGGAGGATACGGTGACTTGGCTTGATCGGTTCTCCCTGGGAATCCTGCAGTTTATCGTGAGTGTCACTTTTCTAGCCCGTGGCTGGTTAACGTGGCGGTGGGACAGTCCAATTCGTGAGCTGATTTGGGAAGAGAAGTGGTGGTCACCGGTTCTCAAAAACTATGATGTGACTTGGAGTCACTTTGCTCGGACCTCGGACCAATGGATTATTCCCACGCTCGAACGGCTGGGAATTTTTCTCATGGTCTCGTCTCTCATTCCCTGGGTTGCGGGATTTTCCCGTCTGCGCTGGCTACGTTGGTTTCTTATTCCGGCAACTTTGATTCTGATTCTCGATGGTTTCTCCCGTTGGGTGGCGAAAGACATGCAGGTGGGCATCGCTATGGAGCACATTCTCCAAATCTTTGTCCCGTTGGGATTGCTGATCTCCCTCGGCCGGAAGTCTCTCAATGCGCCGAAACGCGATTTCATCGTCAGATGGTCACTTATGATTGCGACGGCGGTGACCTTTATGGGACACGGACTTTATGCCGTTGGTTATTACAGCGTCCCCTTGCACTTTCAGATGATGACAACCGAGATCTTGTCACTTTCAGAGGGCGGGAGTCTTCGGTTTTTGGAGATCTTTGGGTGGCTTGATTTTTTGGTGGTGCCCTTTATCTTTCTGACGTGGACGCGGTGGATGGCCCTTTTCTATATGTTCTGTTGGGGTGGAGCGACGACTCTTGCTCGTATTTTGGCTTATTACGATGACGCTCTTCCTTACAAGGGAATGGACCCTTGGTTTGCCGAAGCGATGGTTCGAACTTCACATTGGGCGATTCCATTTTGGCTCTGTTGGCTGCTTTGGAGGAAGCGAAAGCAGTCCCGCTCTGAGGACTTGGTTCAATCTTGAGCTTTCGGTGTCTTGGGATATGACCGCGTTATGACTTCTATCGTTCGCGAGGGGCGGGCGACCTTGGTTCTTGCGCTTCCTTTAATGGCTGGGCAGGTCAGCCAAATGCTAATGGGGCTGGTCGATACCTATATGATCGGGAAGATTGGGACGGTAGAGCTGGCCGCCTCGACGCTAGCGCATTCAATTCTGCATCTTCCGCTCATGTTGGGGATTGGAATTGCGATCGCGGTTTCCGTGAAGGTTTCACAGGCGCGTGGGGCGGAAGATCCACAGCAGGCGAAGGCTGCTTTGCGGGATGGATTCTTGCTAAGTCTGGTGCTGGGGGTGGCTACATTTATTCTCAGTTGGTTGAGTCTGCCGTTGATTTCTTTTTTGGGTCAGGATCCTGAGGTTGTAGATCGGTTGCCCGGATTTTATCTTTTGGTGAGTGCTTCGATGACTCCGGCCATCATCACGATGGCAGTGCGGAATCATTCGGACGGGATGGCGAAGCCTTGGCCGGTTTTCTGGATCGTTTTGGCGGGAGTCTTTTTAAATGTTTTTCTGAACTGGTTGTTGATTGGCGGAAATTGGGGAGCGCCAAGAATGGAGTTAGAAGGAGCAGGCTTGGCAACCTTACTGGCGAGGCTCGCAACGATGATCGGGGTCATGATTTGGTGTCGATTCAGCCCGGATTTGAAAGCTTGGGCACCTCATCGGTGGTTTTTAAAGCCGGACCGTAAGGAGTTGTTGGCGTTTTGGAAAATTGCCTGGCCAGCTAGCCTTCAGGTGTCGGCCGAGATCAGCGCTTTTGTGATGGCGGCTCTTTTGGTCGGGAGTTTTGGGGCTGCGGCTTTGGCGGCCCACCAAGTAGCTATGATGTGTGTGGCGACGACCTTCATGGTTCCCTTAGGGCTGTCGATGGCCTTAACGGTGCAGATTGGTGAGGCGAAGGGAGCGCAAAAATTTGAGCGGATGAGGCCGATCGTATTGAGCGGCTGGTTGATGGGCTTGGTGGTTTCGTTGTTTTTTGTAGGCGTCTTTTTGATTTTTGATGAAGATCTAGCCTCAAGTTTTGTGAGCGAAGTGGAGCCGATGAAAATCGTTGTAGGCTTGCTTTGGATCGCGGCCATTTTTCAGGTGTCGGATCATTCCCAAATTTTATCGTCCGGTGTTCTGCGGGGTATGGATGATGTCAAAATGCCGGCTCTTATCATGTTTGCTTCGCACTGGTTGATCGGGATGCCTTTTGGAATTTATTTGGCCTTCTTTTGTGGAGTGGGAACGGCGGGAGTTTGGTGGGGTCTGAGTGTTGGATTGATCATGGCGGCCACTCTTTTGGGTTCACGGGCGTGGAAAATGACCTCGGTTTCGAATTAGAGGTGACGAGGTAATTACGAAAACTCCTTCTTGCGGCTTTTCACTGTTAGGTTACTTCTCAAGCAGTTAATTTTTCAGTTACTGACTATGAGTTCCTCCCTAACCGTCGAAGAAGCCCGCGCGCAAGTTGATTCCCGCACCAAAGAGTTGATCAACTGGCACTTTTCACCTGAGACCGGCTGCCCCTATTGGTTGGACTGGGCTAAGAATGCTGGTTGGGATCCCCGCGAAAAGGTGCAGACCTTTGCGGATATGCTTCACTTTGATAATTTCGATGATGAGGTCCTCCGCAAAGAGGATCCGGCTAAGTTTATTCCTAAGGCCTATGAGGGACGCCCATACAATGTTTTTGAGACGGGCGGAACCACCGGAATGCCAAAGCAGCGGATCGGTTGGGAAGACTACAAAACCGACTA
>JAQWSX010000179.1 GCA_029242935.1 Akkermansiaceae bacterium | reverse complement strand
GGGTGGGCTTCGGCAATAGTGAAATCGTGGTGTTTGCAGGAAGGCCGATGTTTTCGATTTCCTGACCTTTTTCTTGCATGAGCAGCGGGTGCAAGGATTGATTGGGCATGCTTGGTGAGGAATTCACAAATAAGTGCATCGCGAAGCCTGGAGAACAGGTCAAATTGGACGATATTACTACGACAACTTTGGGGATTCTTGGTCGACCGAAGGAAGAAGCGCTGCCGATTTTTCAAGAACTCCGAAGCAAAGTGGCGAACCAGCAAAGAGTGCTTTATGCCGAGGGTAAGAAGAGGTTGCTCATCGTGATGCAGGCTATGGACACCGGAGGCAAAGACGGATGCGTAAGGAAGCTATTTTCACGTGTCGATCCGCAGGGGGTCTGGGTGACTCCGTTCAAGGCTCCGTCGACACGGGAGTTGTCGCACGACTTCTTATGGCGGGTTCACAAGGTTGTCCCGGCAAAGGGAGAGATCGCGGTGTTTAATCGAAGCCACTACGAAGACATCATCGCGGTGAGGGTGAAGAATCTTGCTCCCGAGGAGGTTTGGCAGAAGCGCTACAAGCATATTGTGGATTTTGAGCAAATGCTCGTCGATGAAGGCACCACTGTTTTGAAGTTCTTCCTGCACATTTCCAAAGATGAGCAGAAACGGCGTTTGCAATCGCGGCTTGATCGGCCGGAGAAGCACTGGAAATTCTTCCCTGAAGACCTTGAGGATCGTGCGAGGTGGGATGATTTTCAGGCGGCATATGAAGATGTTTTCGAGCGGACGAGCACTGAGCAGGCCCCCTGGTTCATTATTCCGGCGGACTACAAATGGTATCGTGATATGGCTGTGGCCCAGATTGTGACCCATGCTATGGACAAGATGAATCTGGAATATCCCAAGGTGACCTGGGATCCGGGCAAGGTGGTGGTGGAATGAACGATGCCAAATTTCTCCGAAAAAGATTGAGTTATTCCCAGTCCTGACTTATTCCCCGCCCGTCGAAGGACGGTTTGGCTGTAATAAAGCGGCTCGACCCATCCCGATTATCACCAAAATGACTAACGATTACGGAATCAACCTTGCTGACTTTAAGCAAAGTGACAATGACACCGGAAGCGCCGACTTCCAGATTGCTCTCATGACGCAGCGGATCAAGCACTTGACCGAGCATATGAATGAGCACAACAAAGATTTTGCCTCACGTCGCGGACTTCTTCGCCTCGTGGCGCGCCGCCGAAAGCTCCTTGATTATCTCAAGGATAAGTCGGATGAACGTTACCAGTCGGTGTTAAAAGCACTCGACTTGCGCAAATAAAATGATCTGCAAAAGGCCATGGTGACTTTCATTATGGCTCTTTTGCTTTCGATAGCTGCCGCGATTTGATAGCGGCGCCTTCAGCGGAGCGGGTTTCCCACCCAAAATTAAGACCGGGAAAACCACTCCGTATCTAACCAAAAAATCGCACGGGAGGGTCCCGACGCGATTCAAAAAACAAAGACAATGAGTATACAAAATGTAACGGCCAATGTTGGGCCGAGTCCTTTGGTCATCGAGACCGGAAAATTGGCCAAGTTGGCCGACGGAGCAGTCACCGTTCAGATGGGAGAAACCATCGTAATGGTTTCGGCTGTTTCACAAACAAAAATCCGCGAGGGACAGACCTGGTTCCCCCTTTCGGTGGAATACAAGGAACGCGCCTCCGCTGCTGGAACTTTTCCCGGTGGTTACTTCAAGCGCGAAGGTCGTCCGACCGAAAAAGAGATCCTGACTTGCCGTATGACGGACCGCCCGTTGCGTCCGCTCTTCCCGAAGGGTTATCTCTATGACACCCAGATTATCGCTCTCCTTCTGAGTGCTGATCAGGAAAATGATGCCGACGTTCTCGCCATGAACGGAGCCTCGGCTGCCCTTGCAATTTCCGACATTCCCTTCGCTGGTCCCATTGGTGCCGTCCGCGTTGGACGCGTCGACGGCGAATTTGTCATCAACCCAACCTTCGAACAACGCGAAGACTCCGATCTTGACCTCATTTATGTGGGGAACAAGACCGACGTCATCATGATCGAGGGTGCTGCTGATGAGATCCCCGACGCTGAGTTCAAAAAGTCTCTCTACTTTGCTCAAGAAGCCGTGACCAAGATCGTCGAAGCTCAGGAAGAGCTCGTCAAACTTGCCGGTAAAGAGAAGCGTGACTACGTCGTCACAGTGGCCAAGGAAGACCTCCTTGAGATCGGATACGCCGTTGCTGGCGACCGCATTGAGGACGCCATCTACGCGGCTTCCAAAGTGGAGCGTGGTAAAAAAGTCGGCGTTCTTCGCGACGAAGTGGAAGCCGCAATTAAGGAAAAATTCCCCGAAACCACTGAGTTCGAAATCGAGCAGGTCTTTGAATACATTCAGAAAAAAGCCTTCCGCGTTTCCATCATGGAAAAAGGAGTCCGCGCCGACGGTCGCAAGCTTCGCGATCTCCGCACCCTTTATGGAGAAATTGGGACCCTGCCTCGTGTGCATGGTTCCGCGATCTTCTCCCGTGGTGAGACCCAGGCTCTCGGAATTTGCACTCTCGCACCCGCCGACGAGAAACTCTACGTCGACAATTACGCCGGTGGTGAAGATTCCAAGAACTTCTTCCTCCACTACAACTTCCCACCGTTCTCGGTTGGTGAGACCGGTCGTTTTGGCGGCATGAACCGTCGTGAGATTGGTCACGGAGCACTCGCCGAGCGCTCCATCGCTCCCATGCTTCCTTCCACCGAAGACTTCCCATACTCCATGCGGATTTCCTCCGAGGTGATGGAATCAAATGGTTCCACTTCGATGGCTACCGTTTGCGCCGGCACCATGGCTCTTCTCGACGCCGGTGTCCCCATGATCCGCCCTGTTGCTGGCATCTCGACTGGTCTTGTGACCGAGCAGGATGCCGATGGAAACATGACCAAGCACGTTGTCATTCTCGACATCATTGGTTCCGAGGATTTCTACGGTGACATGGACTTCAAACTCTGTGGCACCAGCGAAGGGGTCACCGGTTACCAGCTTGACCTTAAGCTTCCCGGTATTCCCCTCGCCATCCTTGAAGAAGGGATTGACCTGGCTCTCGAAGGCCGCGGCGACGTGCTCGCCAAGATGGCTGAGTCCATCACCGGGCCTGGTGAGTTGAGTCCATATGCTCCTCGTATCGAGACCGTTACCATCCCGCAAGATCGCATTGGCGAGCTCATCGGACCTGGTGGAAAGAACATCAAAGCCATCCAGGCCGAATCTGGCGCTGAACTGAACATCGAAGACGATGGCACCGTTCACATCTATGCTTCGAAGCAGGAGGGCCTTGAGGCTGCCAAGAATATGATCGACATGATGTTTGCGGAAGTTGAGATCGGAAAGACCTACACTGGTAAAGTCATGAACGTCACCACCTTCGGTGCCTTCATGGAAGTGCTTCCCGGTAAAGACGGACTCGTTCACATCTCTGAGCTTGACGAAGGTCGTGTGAACCAAGTCGAAGATGTTTGCAAGAAGGGCGATGTCATCACTGCCAAGTGCATCGGCATCGATGATAAGGGCCGTGTGAAAATGTCCCGTCGTGCAGCTCTCCGTGAAGGAAGCGGCGGTGGTGATTCTGCACCTGCGGATGATGCACCCTCCGGTGACGATGATGTGCCTCCCAGCGAGGAGGAAGTCGTGACGTTTGGCTAGGTCCAGAGGATATTAAAAATTAACCAAGCGCCCGCCCTGAAAAGGTCGGGCGCTTTTTATGGTTACGGGACTTGAGGATGGCTGAAATTTCCTGTTGAACTTAGCTTCAATCATGTTTTTCATGTTCTCAAGACGTGTGGGTTGATTAACAAACGAATCCTTGAGTCAAAACCAAACGATGTTACTTCTCCCTTCTTTGCTATGTTAGAAACCTCCGACGTCCTAAAGCCATCCACGAAAATTATCGCGAATCAAGCGGAGGTGATTGATTCGAAAGTATCGAATTTCGCTCAGGATTTTTCCGAATGGCTGAGCAACCAGAGTTGGGTCCCCGAATCTCTCGCCGCGCTTATTCTGTTTGTGGGGATGCTTGCAGCGGCCGCGATCATCTATTTCGTTTTTCGGCCTTTGATCCTTCGTTGGGTCGCTCACTACGTTGGGAAAACCGATGCTATTTGGGATAACGAACTGGCAGGCCACGGCGTTTTTAGATGGCTCACTCATCTCCTTCCCGGCATCTTCATTTTTCTTCTGGTTCCAGGCCTCTTCAAATCGGAACCCTCCCTCGCCAACATTCTGCGAGGAGCTTCATCACTTTATATCATTATCTCCTGCTATCTTATTTTTGATTCAGCCGTCAATGCCCTCCAAGCAATTTATACAAAATCTCCCTCAAAAGGAAAAATTAACCTTACCACTTTTGCCCAAGTTGCCAAACTTCTCGCGGCCCTAATCGCCATCATTCTTGCCCTTGCCGTTATCCTCGGCAAATCCCCCCTCGTTCTTCTCGGTGGGCTTGGAGTATTTGCTTCGGTTCTGATGCTCGTTTTCAAAGACGTCATTCTCGGATTCATCGCAGGCATCCAACTCGCCTCTAATCGGATGCTCTCGCAAGGCGATTGGCTAGAAATGACTAGTTATCAGGCAGACGGGACGGTCGAACTTATCGGCCTCACTACCGTAAAAGTTCGCAACTGGGATGAGACTATCACTACCATTCCAACCTATGCCCTCATCAGTGAATCCTTTAAAAATTGGAGGGGTATGTCAGAAAGCACTGGACGGCGCATTAAGCGTAGCTTTTTGATCGACACTGGTTCTATCAAATTTTGCGACGAAAAAATGCTCAGGAAGCTCCGCGAGGTCGAACATCTCTCTGGGTATATTGGCTCTAAGGAAGCAGAGATAGAGAAATCTAATTCTAAGCTAGAAGAAGCCCGCCTGAGTAATCGAGTCAATGGAAGACGCCTCACTAATCTCGGGACCTTCCGCGCTTACATCGAGTGCTATTTAAAAGCACACCCAAACATTAATCAGGAGATGACTCTTATCGTCCGGCAGCTGGCAGCCGAAGGGCGCGGGATTCCCATCGAAATCTATTGCTTTAGCTCAGTCAAAGAATGGGCCGGCTATGAAACTATTCAGGCTGACATCTTCGATCACCTCTTTGCTGTCGCTCCAGAATTTGAGCTCAATGTCTTCCAAGAACCTACCGGGCACGATTTTCAACGCTTCGGAATGCCCAGTTCGAAATAATTATCTAATCCTTAAGCCGTAATTGGGGCTGCTCGCAGATTAGCAATCTGTTTTTGAGGACAAAGGGAGAGATCGGACTGGGGGTGGAAGCCAGTGTGATCGACGGGAGCAGCTGCGAAATTCGACCAAGCTAAGTTTGACTGGCATCACTAGGAACAGAGCGAAAATCATCGCCGATGAAAAAAGGGCCGGGGGAATAAAAGAAAATTAACTGGGCTTAAATTCCTGTCCGAACGATTAGCAATTTACTTACCCCCTGACGTTACTCTACTTTTCCTAGGATAGATTCAGCAAATTTGATCTAAGAATTATGGAAAATAATCTAAGACCGATATTTTCTTTTGTCGTCCTGACTCCACTAATCCTGCTTGGCGCTCTCACCCTTCCCTCGGTTAGTTCGGAGATCGTGGCTCCCGGCAAGTATCCAAATCTCCAGGCAGCGCTTGATTCTGCGAAGTCGGGCGACATTGTTTTTCTCCAGCCCGGCCGATATCGGGAGCAATTGACTATTCCTGCCGGAGTGACCCTTCGAAGCCAAGGAGATGCCGAAGGCGGAAAGATCGGAATGGCCCGGGCGGAAGTCACTGTGATCGATGGGAGCGGCAAGATGCCGGTGATTACCTTGCTTGAAGGTTCTACCCTCGACGGTCTCGCTATCACCGGAGCCGGAAAATTCAACCAAGCCGAGTTTGACCGGCATCACAAGGAACGGGGCGAAAATCTCGCCGATGGACAAGGGGCAGTGGGAGCAAAGGGGAATCATCCGGCCCTCTCGATTAGCGGAGTGACCGCGATCATTCGGAATTGTATCGTCCACGGTAATGGTGTCCCTGGAATTGGGATTATTGGTCCTGGTAAGGCGGTCATTGAAAACAACTTCGTCTACCGCAACATGGGTGGAGGGATCGGGATCGCTAATGAAGCTCGGGCGGAAGTTTCGGGCAATCACTGCTGGGGAAATCTCCGCGCTGGGATTGGATGCCGTAATGCCTCGCCAAAAATTTTCAAAAACCACTGCTCCCAAAATGTCCGTGCTGGCATCGGGATCCGCGAAGGGGCGAGCCCCGACGTCTACGACAATCGTTGCTATCAGAACCGCCGGGCTGGTATCGGTGTGAGGATGTCAGGAACCGAACCCCGGATCTTCAGAAATCATTGTTACGATAATGGTATGGCCGGTATTGGCTGCCGTGACCAAGCCGCCCCGGTCATCTTTGAAAACGACTGCTACCGGAACCGACTCGCCGGAATAGGCGCGATGAGTGATGCTCGTCCAACCATTGTTGCCAACAAGCTTTATGACAACGAGGCGGCCGCTATTGGGCTAGACGCCTGCGACTCTGGAGAAGTCCTGATTCTGAAGAATGACATCACGGCTAAAAAGTTGGTTGGCATCGGGATTCAAGCAGGCTGGACAGCACGTATCGAAGACAACCGGATTCAGCGCGAAGGCGGCTTGCCTCCGTTGGTCATGGTTTTTAAAGGCGCTAGGGCTGATTTTCTCGGTAATACTCTGACTGGGAGTGGGGTGGCGGCCATTCGATGCCAGGGAGAAATCTTTGTCGGCGACAACCAATTCCGCTGCCCGTCCCCCCGCCAAGGTGGTCCGCCACAATTTGCAGTGTGGGCACTGGAAGGGTCACACGTTGTTATGACCGACGATAACCAAATCGAGGGATGGCGACAGCGGGAGATTCCAGTGATGCGCGTTGCCAATCGCAAAGAACTCGATAACGCGGTCCGTGTAGCCAAACCGGGAACTACCATTCTTCTCGCACCCGGAAACTATCAGGGAGGTTTGACCGCCCAGAATCTGCATGGGACTAAAACGCGGCCGATCACAATTGCAGGTGCTGACCATAACAACCCACCAGTTTTTGAGGGTGGGAGATCAGGCCTCCACTTCATCGCCCCTCGTTATCTGGCCCTCCGAAATTTCATCGTCAGTAATATCGAAACTAATGGCATTAATATTGATGATGGCGGCGAGGTTAACTCGCCGACTCACCATATCACTTTGAGCGACCTGACGGTAAGG
Source organism: Akkermansiaceae bacterium (assembly GCA_029242935.1). Classification (GTDB taxonomy): domain Bacteria; phylum Verrucomicrobiota; class Verrucomicrobiia; order Verrucomicrobiales; family Akkermansiaceae; genus SW10. The sequence goes on along the minus strand of JAQWSX010000179.1, from coordinate 5,890 downwards.
GACATTAGCGGACGGGGGAATTGTGATGGCATCAAAATTTCCGGTCTCCAAAATTTCCGGATCGAAAGTTGTCGGCTTAAACGTTGGGGAAGCGGAGGCTCAGGTATTGATATGGTGGGGTGCCATGATGGCCTTATCTTTCGTTGCTCTTTTGAACACGACGAAGACAGCAAGGGAGCTAATGGGGTTCAAGCCAAGGGTGGGAGCCGTGGTGTTAGTATTCGTCGTTGCCGATTTAAAGATGCTGGTGGCCGCGCCATTAACTTGGGAGGAAGCACCGGAGCCGACTACTTCCGCCCCAATGATGCTAGAGCGGAAGCTGCTAATCTTCAGGTTGAGGATTGCTTGTTCGAAGGATCCCTTGCCCCACTTGCTTTTGTTGGGGTGGATGGAGCGATGGTCCGGAACAACACGATTTTGGAACCTCGGCGATGGATCGTTCGTATTCTTCAGGAAAACACGGCGGCTCACCTTGCCCGCTGCCGTAAAGGGAGCTTTCTACGCAATTTTGTCGTTTTTCGCTCTAGTAATCTCGCAAAACCAGTGAACATCGGGTCTTCGACTGAACCTCAGACCTTTTGCTTCACTGACAACGAATGGCTTTGTCTTGATGGCCACTCGCCCAAAGACAAGCTTCTCCCTTTCCCCATTCCGGAAACCGGTGGGATCTTTCTCAAAAAGCGCTCACTGAATGGATTTAATGCTTCATCAATTCAGCAGGTCACAACCAACCCGGGCATCGGAGTTCGGTGGTGGAATGCGGGAAGACAGTGAGGAACCCCCGGCGATTACTAGAAATTGGCTCTTAACAAAAAGGGTAAGGTTTGTCAGCGCTGGCCCCTTTTTGTTGAAGCGAAATCAATAAATCTTAAAGGAAATCTTGATTATTAAGATAATTGAAAGGAATTTTAGATCCTAGACGTATTGAATTCTGTGAAAGTAGGGCAAATGCTTTTGGCAAGTTGCATGCTGGTCCTGATTGGATGCGCAGATCGGCAGATCACAAGTTCGCTGGTCCAAACTGCAAGTGTCGAAGGTCGCCGCTATGCAGAAGAGGTTGATGCCCAATCTCCCTTCAAAACCGTTGAGCTGCGCTGGATTGAAGCCGGAGAGCTTATTAAGGAGCGCAATCCTTCTTTTGTCGCATCTAGTAAACGCTATTCCCAAGCTCTCGAAGGAAAGCCCCTGGTTAGCGAACTCACTCGCGAGGTGAAAGATACTGTCACAGAATCCCTTGGGACGATGTTGGATATCGACACCTTGGTATCCTCGCTGAAGGCGCCGAGTCTTGAAATTCCCAAACGAATCGCCTCTATCAGTAGGCTCAAGGACGTTTCTCACGAAGTGAAACAAGGGGCTTGGGAGGATGCTGGAACCTCAGTGGATGCTGAGTTGGAAATGCGAAAGGTCGAGGTTCAGCTTCACCGGCTGATGAGGACTGGGAAGCTGATTAATCGCGAAATAGAAAAGGCTCGGCCTACTCCCATACTGGATCCAGATTCTGAGCAAAAGCCCGACCCTAAGTTTATGGGAGCGCTAAATGGATGGCGAAGTAGTTTAAAAAAAGAACGCTCGAATTGGCTCACTGAGGTGCGAAATATTTTCGACGCTGAGTATCAAGACGTCCACTTTATTCCGGATGATTCCGGCCTACCTACTTATCGCAACGCGGAGAATCCTGATCTGGGGGAATGGCGGCGCTGGTGCCACCTGCGTCGTTCGAAGGAGCTGATTGGCGAGTTAGCCCAGAGCCATCAGGAGAGTAAGCCCACCCTTCCTGGAACTAACTTTGTCGCGAAGTCGTTGAAACAAATGGTCAACAAGAACTCTGGAGCAACAACCGTCCGGGATACTGACTCGGTCCGCGGAGAAGTGCGGGCGCTCATTCAAAGCTGGCGAAGCATGAAAGAAGCTCAACAGCAGGCCGAACTTCTGGAAGAATTGAGCAGTGATTTGCCGCTTCAAAACCAGGCTGAGATTCAGGCGCGCCAAAAAATATTTCAACTTCGCAAGGCTGAGATCAAATATGCTAGCGTGGTGTGGTTACTTGACGAAGATTGCTGGCAAAATTCGGAACCAGGAACTGTCGTTGTGACGGAGGAATAATTATCCCAGCAAACTGGTAAGCTAAGATCACTTACGCCGCTTAATATTTCGCCCTCCTCGGCGATTACAGTTTCTGTGATGGTGAAAATGAGGGGGACTATAGGAATTCACGCGGAATTTCCCCTTCTAAAACTTGGAAGTAGGAAAGCTTATTTATTCTGCCGGCTGTTCTTGCACCTCATCGGCCTGCTGGAAATCGAGTAAGCGATCGCTCTCCTCTCGGTCGAGCGTTCCTACCTTGCGCAACTTACTTTGCATCATATTGGTGCGGGTATTCCGCAAATCTTCGAGGGATCGTTTGGCGGTTGAAAGTTGCTTATCGACAAGTTCCAACTTGGTCGAGAATTTCCCAAATTCTGTTTTGACTGCCTCCAAAATCTTCCACACCTCGCTGCTGCGCTTAGTGACGGCCAAGGTCCGGAATCCCATCTGGAGGCTGTTGAGCAAAGCAGACATGGTCGTGGGTCCAGTTATCGTAATATGATATTTACGTTGAAGGGTTTCAAATAGACCAGGATGCCGCAGCACCTCTGCATATAAACTCTCGATTGGCAAAAACATGATGCCAAAGTCTGTCGTATGTGGAGCTTCCACATATTTCTCAGCAATGTCTTTGGCGAATTTTTTAATGGTAGAAATCAGAGCTTTCTCTGCTGTTGAAATGTTTTTTACATCTCCAGTTTCGAGGGCATCCAATAGATTTTCATAATCCTGCAATGGGAATTTAGAATCGATGGGTAAGTATACTTCGTCATCTTCAGAATTCCCTGGCATCCGGATCGCGAACTCAACTCGCTCGTTGCTTCCGGGCCGAGTCGCAATATTTTCCTCGTACTGTTCCGTGGGAAGCAATTGCTCAATGATATTGCCTAATTGGTACTCTCCTAGAATTCCCTTGGTCTTGACGTTGCTCAACACCTTTTTCAAATCGCCCACATCGCTTGCTAGGATCTGCATTTCACCAAGACCTTTGTGCACTTGTTCCAACCGCTCACTTACGATTTTAAAGCTTTCACCAAGACGCTTTTCGAGGGTGTCTTGGAGCTTTTCGTTAACGGTCTTGCGCATCTCTTCGAGCCGCCTTCCATTGTCTTCTCGGATGTCTTTTAATTGTTTTTCGACCGCGCCCCGAACGTCCTTTAGGGCCTCAAGCGATTGCTTATTTTGAGTTCCGAGCTGTTTTACTAGGTCTTCAAATTTCTGGCGCAAAACCGCGTTCTGATCTTTAGAGTTTTCTTCTATTTTTTTCTCAAATGCTTCTTGTAGCTTTCGCTGTTCTTCTCGTTGCGCCTGCCCTTGTTCCCCGGCCTCCTTTCGATTGCGAGAAAACTCGTCACGCATCGATTCAAAAAAGGAGGTGATCTTTTCGTCTGAGATTCCTGTTCCTCCCCCCATTTTACGCCATATAGCGAGGAGGAGAAAGCAAGCGGAAGCAGCAAAGACGGCGGCAAAGATAGCGGCAGGTGTTCCGAAAGGAGTGAGCATGAGATGAAAGAGATTTGAATCGCGTGCGAGCGTGATTTGGGAACCAATCTGCCACCGTGGTGGACTGGCTATGGAAGCGATAAAAGATTGAGACCTTTCATTGCATTGACTTTGAGATTAGGGAGGAGGATGGCTTTGGGAATGAGAATCTTCCCTCCAACGAATCTTGAGACGTAGAAAAGCGTTTTTCGAAGATGGGTCTGCAGGAGTCGGACTATGCGTGGAGTTTTGCAGGGTAAGAAATTCACGAGTTTCCCCGTCCTTAATCTGACCAAAAAGCTTTATGTGAGAAGCAAATTACCTGCGGCGAGAGGAGGTGACACGCTTTTGTTGATCTTCGTTGAGGCCACTGTTGGAGAGCCATTGTTTAGCGGCTTCGGGATCTTTGCGAAAGTAGGCACGACCGGTTTCCATGAGTGCGTTGGCACGAGTTCCTTCATTGGAGATGGTATTGGCCCACTCGATGGCGGCCGCAGGGTTTTCCCACGCGACGCGGGTGGCGTAGCCGTAAGTGGCTGAGTCTCGTTCAGATGAGGCGCTCATGGAACCAAGGCGGTCCGCGGCGGCCTGTGGATTTTCGCGAGCCCATTCGGAGAAGGATTCGCGCATGGCTCGGTTTTTGCCATTTCCTTGAGGGAGGGTGTTAGCCCAATTGAGTGCGGCAACTGGGTCATCTTCGGCATACTCTTCGGCGACGCGCCGGATCGCGGCATCCTGCATTTCTCCGGATGGTAGGGCGGTGGCCCAGTTAGCGGCTTCAGCAGGATTTCCGCTTTTAATGACCTCACGGGTGACGAGATCCATGAGGCGGGAGGCTTCTTTGTCGCCTGCTTCCTGACGGTCCATAGTGAAACGAACGGCGCGGTTGGGATCGGCAGCAATCAATCCGTAAACGGCACCCCATTTCATACCGCTGCCGTTTTGAGCGTCAGGTTCGAGGCTATTGAAATAGGTTAAAGCGTCATCGGGATTTGAGGCAGTCCAACCGGCGAGGGTGGTGGCCATATCACGTTCCGGGGTTTCTGCTCCATTGAGCACCGCTTCCTCACCAGCGATGGCTCCCCACTGATAATGGAAGTCGCGAAATTCTGAGCTATTGGAATCAAGATGGACAATCTGTTCGCGCATCAGTTTTGCGTTCTCGGGGGTGAGATTGGCGAGGATTTGAGTGAAAAGTTCACGGCGTTCGAGGGGAGTCTTTGTGGCTTTGAGATCGATTCCGATTTGGCGGATTTCGCTTTCGGAGAGGTTGGCAATTCCGCTTTCTCCCGTCGTGGTGGTTTCACGATTCCGGCTGACGGAACGTGCTTTTCCGGAACGGCTCGGATTGGAGCGGTCCGACCGGTTGGAAAGGCCACTGCTGGGAGTAATGCGTTTTTCGGCGTTCGCGCGTTCCTCACCAGCATATGAGGTGGAATTATTGGAGCCGAGGGCGAAAGCAGCGACGGCAACAAGAGCCCAGAAGAGATGAACAAGGTGAGATTTTTTCATACGCAAGAGAAACGGTGCCTTTCTCTAAACGGTTTGACCGGTTTTTTTCTTTCGCCAGAGGGATGAGAGCGATCCATTCATGATAAATAGGCCTCCGTCAATTCAGGTTTCGTGTGCCGATTGAGCCTGTTTTCGGAAACTTTTAGGAGCTCTACAATTTGGATTCCACGCTGCCGTCGTTCGGCTCACATGAAATCCGGCCTATGTCACTGAGTGTAGGAAATTCCGATTTGGTTGGATTCTACTTCCTTCCAGTGATCCGTTGGATTGATTCTTCTGATAGGTTGGAAGTGGCGAGCCATTCCTGAGCGGCGTCGCGATCCCTGCGATAAAAGACGCGGCCGGTGTCGACCATGGCATTTGTGCGGGCTTCTGGGTCTTTGATGTTGGCAGCCCATTGCACTCCAGCAGCAGGCTCCTTGTGGACGACGCTTGTGGCGTAACCATAGGTTGCGGGATCTTGCTGATCGATTGGGAGTGAGGAGATTGCGTTAGCGGCCTCTTTAGGGTCTCGGTTAGCCCATTGGTGAAAAGAGGATCCGACAGCGTGATTTTTGCCTTCGCCTTCGGGAAGATTGCTAGCCCATTCCACAGCTTTGGCGGGATCTTCTTTGGCATAATCTCCGGCGATTCTTTCAAAGGCGGTGTTTTGCAAGTCTCCCTCAGGGATATTACTTGCCCATTGGGTAACCTCTTCTTGGTCTCCAGATTTCAAGGCCGCAGCAGCAGCAATGTGGATCATTTTATCAGCATCCTTATCTCCACTTTGTGAGCGTTCGACTGCAAACTCGGCAGCAAGTTGTGGATC
>JAQWSX010000164.1 GCA_029242935.1 Akkermansiaceae bacterium | reverse complement strand
ATAAGCCCCGTTTGTTGGTCAATCGCCAATAAACGGGGCTCTTTTTTTACCCCCATCTCTTTAACCCATCACAAACTTTACTTAACACAATCCTCAACCCCTACCTCATAACCGGAAAAAGACGATCTACCTCTCTCTGCCCCAACGGGTTCGTAAACCACGTCCCCTTCATCGGGGGAGCGAGATGATAAAGCTGAATCGCATTGCTAGACCGCATGGTCCTTAGATCGGCTAAAATGGTAGGGATTGAGAGTTCTCCCCGGTAAATTGCCAAGGCGCGATGGTTTTGATCAAGAAGGATGGCGAGCGGAACCGAGGGTTCCGGTGTTCGATCGAATAAATTTTCCTGAAACCTATGGAGTTTTCGAGCTGATTCCTGGTCAATAATTCCCCAAGGAAAAGGAAGTTTCGTCTTCTCAATGAGTTCGTAGGTCGAGCTTAGGTCGGATGTTGGCCCATCGATACCGTCCGCTGAAAGAGCAAGAATCGTCAGTTGATTTTCACGGATCGCTTTTACCTGTGAAGCGACTTGTTTCAAATTCTTCTCACAGCTCGAGCATGTGCCTGACCACAAGATGACGAGCTTGGGGGTTGGGTTGCGAGAAGTCGTGAAAAGTCTGGCCGCCTGATCTCGATAACTAAGAGTTGGGAAAGGAGCTCTAGCAGGCAGGAGAATATGGGCGTTGGAGTGATGCTGTGGTCGTTTCAGTTCTGTGTGATCGAGCTTGATTTTTTGGCGAGATTTTATCTGGCGTGCGATACCCGACCCTTGTTTAAGATGGAACCGTCCCGCTTTGATTCCTGCGAAAGTTTCCTTCGTTCCGCTGGGCCATAAAACTTGTGCAGTGCAATCCTGTGTTTCTTTACCCAGTCCGAAGTGAAGCCACTTGCTGGATTGTGAGAGGAATAGATCGCCTGCTTTCACCGATTGGACCCAGCGTCCGTTTTGAGAGGAAGGGAGGAGCTCGACCACTGCTCCAATGGCATCCCGATTGCAGTTGGTTCCTTCGAGCTTCAGGGCCACCGAAGGGTGGCTTTTCTTCTTGTTGACCATGAGTCGAAGCCGTGGAGCGGAGCGGTTTCGATACCAAAGATCAAGACGCCCGTCCTGATCCCAATCGACGATAGCGAGACCGCGGCCATCCTCGCTCTGATCAAGCCCAGCTAAATGAGAGATTTCGTGGAAAGCGCCCTGCCTTCCGTTTAGGAAAAAGCGATTTCGCTCATTGCCGCTCCACGAATCGCCGTTCCGAACCAGCTGCATCAGTCCGGTCCAACCTTTTGCGTAATCCTCGATGTTTTCGGAAGGTGACACGACCTCACGCCAGAAAAAACTTCACAAATCATGGTCGCGGAAATTGCTGAGATAGCCATTCGCGATCACGAGATCCTGCCAACCGTCATTGTTAAGATCGGCAAAGCCCGAGCTCCACGCCCACCCGCCATTTGTGATTCCGCTCGCGATGCTAGCGTCCCGGAATCCATCTTTAGAGGCGGTGAAGAGAGTGTTCCCTCGGGCCATCCTCTTTTTTCCCGCTTGGTAGTTTCGCTGGAAGGAAACTCTTTGTCCGGCCGAAGAAAACATATTTCCGATGAGTAAATCGGGAGCACCATCTCGATTGCTATCTCCCCAGGACACCGACATCCCGGCTGCCATGTCCTCGACTCCGGCTTTTTTAGCGATATTGGAAAACTGGCCGTTGTTGTTTTGATAAAGGCAGTTTCGGCCAAAATCATTTGCGACATAAAGATCGGGATCACCATCGCGATCGTAGTCCTCCCACGATGCGGAGAAACTCCATCGCGTATTATTTTGATCAAGACCGACTTCACGGGTGACGTCTGCAAATTGGAAGTCCCCGAGGTTGCTCAAGAGGACATTACGGCCTCCGTTTTCAGCATCATTAAAAGGGGTAGGGGAGCTGGCTTCGAAGCCCCGTTTTGTGGGTTGGTCACCTGCCCCATAAATGCAGGTGTAAATGTCGAGATCACCATCGCGGTCGAAATCGGTGGCACTCATGGAAAACGGATAAGGGGCACCTGGAAAGCCGCCGCGTAATTTAAAAGCCTGGTTATCCAGATTTTCGGCAAAGGCAATCATGGCGATCGTAGCAACGACAAGGTCTTGGTCGCCATCGTTATCTAGATCGATGAAAAGAGCACTTCGTGAATCCTCCAGCCAGGCAACACCCCAATCGAGCGCAACCTCCTTGGCGGTGCCATCGGGTTGCTGGAGATAAAGTTGATTGGGAAGGCTCCCTCCGTCACAGACATAGAGATCCTCAAGTCCATCGCCATTCACATCGCCAATCGCGAGGCCATGATGTCCGGTCAAGGAAAGATCACCAATCCGGGTGATCCGTTGAGCCCAATGGTTGATCCCGTGTAGCACCTGCGGCTTAAAACGGGGGTTTTTTCCAAGGACTGTGTTTGTGGCATCATGAAACCAAGGGCCCTCGGAGATTATGGTTTCGAAGTTTTTGACGGTGAGATTTGTGAGCTTGGGTGGCTTTGTGTCGGTCCATGAACCGAGCCAGGTCGCCGAGTATTCTGCTCCGGCACGATCGGCTTCGACATGAAGGTGAGTCGTTCGGTTCTCAACGCGAATGACTTTGAATTTTATTTTTCCAAGTGACTTAATTTTTTCAAGAAAAGCTTCCGGAGTGGTGGGTGCGGGGATCCCGCCGTCTCCGGAACGTATTGTGATGTCATCCCACAACGGATCGGTTGGCTTGTCTGGTTCCAATGCAGTTGAGACGAAACCCTCTGCGAGGAATGATTGAATTTCTTTAGCAGTTTTGCTTTTTGACAGATTGGTGAGTCGAGAGAGAGCCCTTCGGGTTAAGTCCTCTCCGGGCCACCCTTCCGAGGCTCCCGATTTCGGAAGTCCAAGGTCGAGGGCAACGGCTGTCAACCGGGTGGCTTCTTCGACAGGCTCGGGGAGTCGGTCCGGCCGAGCCATCTGTTTGAGGGTGAGGGGGATCAATTCGTTGTTAAGGTCCGCACGCAGACTGCTTGTTGAAACAACAAGAAGCGAAAGAATGGCCTGAAATGATCCTCTCATCAGGTATGAAGTGTCACCTGATTATCTCTCCTTCACAAACAGGAATCCACTTTGCCTGTCACAATAGATAGACTCGTCACGCTAAACTCGGATTTGGCTCGTAACACTCAAATAGGTTGGTTCGATCAGGGAAAGTCGGATCGGTTTCCGATATCGTGGACACTCTAGGTCTCGAGGGTTTGAACGGAGAGCAGGAAAAGGCTCCCAATAATCCTCATGGTATTCATCGTTAAAGTTGATTCTACCTGATTTGCATCCAAACTATAAAAGGAGTTGCTAGATTGATTCTTCTCTCGCCGCTGTCTAGCCTCCGCCTCTCACGCCAATTGCCCCAAACCTTTTTTTTATTTATGAAGCCCTCAATTTCCCTCGGATGCCTCCTCGCTCATTGTCTCCGCGCTTTCCTTCTCGTCACTGCCACCGCTCTAACCTTTGGTGTTTCCTCTCCGAGAGCGAATGCGGCGCCTGTGATTGTTGAATTCATGGCTTCCAATGACAGGTCCCTCTACGATGAAGACGGTCAATCCTCTGATTGGATAGAGATTTTTAATCCTGATCCCACCTCTGCTGATATCAGTGGGTGGTTTCTTACAAACGATCCTACAGAGCTCGATAAATGGGAACTCCCCACTGGAATTGTTCTCCCCTCGGGTGGATCGCTGATTGTTTTTGCATCCAACAAGGATCGCGACGTTGGAGAACTTCACACCAACTTTAAATTGAGTAAGGAACCAGGAGGCTATTTAGCTCTCATCGAAGGTGACGGACAAACCGTCGCAAATGGTTATATAGATTAT
>JAQWSX010000136.1 GCA_029242935.1 Akkermansiaceae bacterium | reverse complement strand
GCGCCGTCGGCAACGGCCATTTCAACGAGAAGATCATCGGCCGAAAGCATATATTGGATGAGATCCTTTTGTTCCCCTCCCTGCTGGGCGAAGGCTGCAAGCTTTGCTGGAGTAGCTTCGGTAAGAATGGAATAGCGGGCTAATTTGGCGTCGAGCTTATTGCTCGAGAGTTGTTTGGTGAGACCAAGGTTTTTTACGGCAGCAATTGTCGCGGCTTTCGAGTCAGCCAAGGTTTTCTCGGCATCTTCGAGCGCCTTCTCGTATTTTTCCTTGTTCTTAAGAGCGGCATCAAGCTTAGCCTGACGTTCTGCGAGTGCGGCTTCGCCGTCCTTCTTATTTTGCTGCCAGTGGGCGAGTTCCTTTTTGGCCTCCTCACGTTCCGCAGCTGTCTTGGCCTTCTTGAGTTTGGCTTCGGCGCCCGAAATTCCTTTGTTTGCTCCACCGATCCATTTGCCTTTGGCGTGTCCGACGAGGCCTTTGGCAGAAGAAATCTCTCCCATTCTTTTCCGGGCTTCCTCGATTTGCTTGATTGCGGCGCTCTCAGCTTCACGTGCCGCAGTTAAATTGATCTTTTTTTGGGAATTTACCGAAGGCAGGGCGCGAGTGAGCTCCTTCTTCAATGTTTCCAGTTGCTGGGTGTAGTTTGCTTCTAGCTCTTTTCCGGTGGCCGTGAGGGTGGCTTGTGCCGCGTTTTTTTTGGCGCCGGAAGCAGATGGGAGACTGACTACCAAACTTGTTAGAGCAACGGCGAAAGTCAAAGATACGGTAAAATTCATGAAATCAATTCGGAAGGAGGTTTAGGATGAGGGGGAAAGATGCTTGTAGGGGAAAAGTATCCATTGATTTTATTTCTGCGCTACCAAAAGTAGGAATAAAGCTACGAAAATTGGGGTAGGTTTTTCCATCCAAAGGGATTGCAGGGTAGAACAATGTCATCGAAATCCCAGTAGAGGTCCGCGATGATCCTGTACCACAGGCGGATCTAGTTTTCCTACGGTTCGCCAACTTTCGAACGCTTACGGAATTCGCTGGGTGACTCGCCGGACGAGCGGCGGAATTGGACGTTGAAGTGGGAGAGGTTACGAAAGCCAGAAGTATGGGCGATGTCAGTGATCGGCTTGTTGGTCTCGGCGAGCAGGCGCTTGGCATTGACGACACGGACCTCGTTTAGAAAGGTCGTCATCGAGCGTCCGGTGTGACTCTTGAAATGCCTACTAAAAGTCGGCTTGCTCATGTGGGTGATCTCGAGCAGATCATTGATCCTGATTTCTTCTTCCAGATTATTTAGGATGAATCCAACCGCACGGCTGATCGCGGACGTGTTTTGATCCTGTCGGTTTAGAGATAGGTTTGTGCCGGAGAGACGAATTTGATTGTGTTCTGGGACCCTCGATAGTTCGGCGAGAATTTCGATGAAATTTGCCAAGCGACCAAGCATCGATTGGGAGGCTAGCGCCCGCATCAGCTGCTCGATCCGCCATACCACGGGGCCGGTGAAACGGATGCCGTAGCTCGATTTCTCAATGATGGCTTTCAGAGCTCGCATTTCGTCGAGCTGGCCAATCGGGCGCTCCGAGCCCAGGACGAACTGCACTGCAAAACCCGAGGACTCTTGAAGGCCAGCCCAGAAGTGGGGGAGGTTTTTGCCGATGAGGACGAGATCAGGGGCCGTGAAATTTTCCATGTGGTCGCCGACAAAGCGTCTACCTTTTCCCTCGGTCACTAAGGCCAGTTCATATTCCGGGTGGAAGTGCCACCGCTCACCTGCTCCTGCCAATCTCACCCGCGTCCCGTCGGCCCGGCACTGGACAATATCCGAAAGATTATCGGTCCACTCCAAGAAGCGAAACGACTTTCCAGCTTCCAGTCCGATCTGTTCGAGTGCGAGCGCCATTATAAGTTCACTTGCTGCAGGATCGACAAAATTAATATTTTGTCAAAGTTTATGAGATAATAACATCAAGATTGGATCAGATCGGCTGGATGGAGGATCCCGATCCATTCCTCTAATGAGTAAACTTTAGACGATCTTAATTTGGGCTGTTTTGGGATAATGGTTTCTTGAATGATCGGAGAGATGAAGCCCTTACGTGAGGTGCTACCTGTATCGTCAAAGGTCTGTGCCAGCTCAACGTTAAGGTGGTCCTCATGCGCCGGTATCGACGGTTCCCGAATCTCCCAAGGCCCTATAAAGCTAGATCTCCGACATCTCCTGAGACGATAGCATTAAACTTTGAGCGGATCAGAGTTGCGGTAGTGACTCCATTCTGGCTGATTCTATTCGATGGTAAATCTAAGTACTGAGCGGAAACCGCGACACGGCTTCGATAAGATGAAGAAGGTGTATTTGTGCTTGGGCATCCTGTTCGCCCTTGGTGCTGGCGGCGGAAAGTTGTCTGCCCAGTTTAATGCGACCGCGCTCCGATCTCCGCTTGCAGTCGAGCCGCATTTTCAAACCAGCATTGGCAGGGAGGGTCACCGTTTCGAGTCAGCTCCGATCAACAAGTTTCGCCTCTACGATTTTTACGCGAGGCAGGCTGCTTATTATCTGGGGCAGGGGGAGGGAGCTGTGGCACCAGATTTTCTTCTTCCGTTTCCTGGTCTCCAAGGTGGGCGCCAGGGGCATTGGGGGAACACCAACGAGCCGCAATTCTCCGCAGTGACCGACCGGACTGAGGAGCCGGAATACCATCGCTTGATGGTTCGCAGGGGTGTCCATTTTATCAGTTTCAATGCGGGTGACACCAGACCGAAGAAAGCCCTCTGCGTGTTCGATGCGGTGGGGTTGAATCTGAGCCGGGTCGTGATCGATGCGGTGCAGCACACCCCGGTGCATGGTTTTTCATATCAGGTTGATCGTTTCGGATTTGGCATGGCAGAACGGGGTCGAAAGTACCTCGTCAATCAGGGGCCTGAGTGGTCGGACGAATCTGGTGATTCGCTAGCGATCACCCATCGCGGCCACTACGTGCATGAGGAAGATGTTATCTATCGCCGTGGCCTAGGCGCAGGTGGATACCTTGAGATGGCACAGCTGGATTACGTCGATGAAACACCAGTTTTTCGGCGGGTGTTCGAGTGGGAGAGCGCCTCGTCGCCCTCGATCTTTCGACTCCCCCAAGCGGGTGAGGAATTTAAACAAGAGGGAGCTGTTTTGGAAATCTCGAAGAGGAAGAGCTCTTCGCGAGCGGTCCTCAAGGGGGCGAAATTTTCGCTTATTCATGAAGTGCGCGGGGCTGCTGGTGCCAAGATTGTGCAGCAGGGCAAAAGTCTCGTTGTCCAGTTTCCGAAGAGTGCGGTTGGCGAGCGCTGGCAGGTGAGCACTTGGATCGCGCCGGTGGATGCAGGTGAAGGCGTGACAATTCCAGTAATCATCCCAAAGCTTTCAGATCGCTTGCGCGGCGGGGAGTCGTACTTTGATCAGGTGACGACTGTAATGGGAGCGCTCGATGCCGATCCAGCGGCGCTTGGTTCGGGATACGCTCTCGACGATATCCCGGTTCCAATGAAAAATCCTTATGGTGTGCCGATGACCACCTCGGGCTTGGCCTTCGATGCAGATGGCGTCGCCTACCTGTCCACCTTGGTCGGAGATGTTTGGAAGGTCACTGGGCTTGATCGTAAATTGGATGAGGTCACTTGGAAACGATTTGCCTCGGGGATTTCATTACCGCTTGGATTAGAGGTGGTCGATGGCGTGCTCTACGTGCTAGGGGAAGGAGGGATCACCCGTCTGCACGACTACAATCAGGACGGCGAGGCCGATTATTACGAGCGCTTCAGCAAGATGGAACTGCAGCTTGGTGGGCCAGGATCTGAGAATCAAAATCTCGAACGCGATGCGGCGGGGAATTTTTACGTGTGTGGAAGACGAGGGGTAGTCCGAATCAGCCCGGACGGGGAGAAAATGGAAGTGATCTCGGTTGGTTCACGGAATCCGTTGGGACTCGGGGTGCGCCCCGATGGGCTCACGCTCTCTGATTCCTCGGAAGGTAGCCCTAGCAACGGGACCTGCACGATTTACGAATCGAATCACCTCGAGAACGAGGGCTCAGTCTCAAAGTTAAAGCGTGTCCTTTATCTGCCGCGCGGGGTCGATAACTCACCGGGCAGCCGCATCTTTATGGACGACCCGAGCTTTGGTCCACTTGGTGAAAGTGTCATCGGCACCAGCTATGGTTCCGGGAGATTATACCAAATCTTGCGCGACCCAAACCATGGAACGCCCCAGGCTGCGATGATGTTATTACCAATGGAGATTTCTAGCGGCGCAGCCCGCATCGCGGTCAATCCAAAGGATAAGCAGGTCTATGTGGTTGGGTTCGATGGTTGGGGCGATGTCGCGGTGACGGAGGGGAGCTTTAATCGTCTCCGTTATACGGGCAAACCGTGCCTCAAACCGGCGGCATGGAAGGCCTACAAGAATGGTGTCTCTGTCACTTTTAATTCCCCGATCGAGCCCTCTTCGGTGGCCGCTGAAAATTTTTTCGTTCAGCAGTGGAACTACATCGACTCACCCAGTTCCTACGGCTCTGGAGAATATTCAGTGAAGTCCCCGAACCAGCTCGGACATGATCGAATTGAGATCGACGCGGTCCATCTCTCTGCTGACAAGAAAGAATTGTTCATTGAGGCGCGGGCGATCCTGCCCGCAATGTCCACGCAATTGTATGGGAAACTTAAAGCGGAAAATGGCGCGGTGCTAACGCTGAACCTCTTCGCAACCCTCAATCAGCTTAATGGCGACCATCCGAAAGGTGCAGCCTATTCTGGCAGGAAACCGCTCGATCTTGTCGTCCCAACCAAACAGGTCAACGGCAACACTCACAGTAACCTGACCAAATTTTTCGACAAACGCGCGGGGCGGGATCTTGTGAAACGTCCGGCCGCTGCGGCTTTCCCTCACAAAGTTGGCGAGTTGAGTTTTGAATGGTTGAGCAAGCACCTCATCCAGAAGCAGTGCATGCCATGTCACGGCCCAGGGATGCCGCACAATTACTCCAAGTATAAGGATCTAATGAAGTATGTGAACCTTGAATCCCCTGAGAAAAGTTTCCTGCTCGGGATGATTCAATCGGAAAGCATGCCACCGTTCCCACTCCCGACTGTTGCCCCAAAGATGAAGGCGGCAGTGTTGCAGTGGATCCGTGAAGGAGCGCCCGAATTCGCGGCTGATCAACGCCAAGCTCTCTCCGCTGGTAAGATGATTAAGGTTTCCGGTGAGTGGATCGGGCGGGAGCAGGAGCTGTCGAAAAATCATGTCGCTGATGGAGATTTTTCTACCATCTGGGCTGCGCCTGAAAATTCGCGCGAGGGCTGGGTTGAAATCGATCTCGGAGAGAAGATTGAGATCGCCAGCGCGATTCTTGACGATCGGCCCTACATGCGGACCCGCAAATTTTCGCTTCAGGCGAAAGGAGAGGAAGGATGGAAAGCGCTCGTAACTGGGACGAAGATTGGAGCCGGAAAACAGCTTAGTTTTAAATCGACCAAAGCTAGGTTTTTCCGCCTCAACATCGAGAACGCTATCGAAGTTCCAACGCTCTCCGAGTTCCAACTCTTCCCTCCAAAAAAAGAAAAGCCCGTTCGAGACCAATGAGTGGAAGTAAAAGCTGAGAGGTCAGTGGGGTAAGCTTATTTATTTTTAGGACACTGAGACGAGAGCATCAGAAAATAGTGGATTGGGCTTAGTAAAGAGCATCTTTGGTCGCTGAGAACTTTGAAGTCAGG
Source organism: Akkermansiaceae bacterium (assembly GCA_029242935.1). GTDB lineage: Bacteria > Verrucomicrobiota > Verrucomicrobiia > Verrucomicrobiales > Akkermansiaceae > SW10. The sequence goes on along the minus strand of JAQWSX010000136.1, from coordinate 260 downwards.
CGGGTCATTGTGAGACCCCCAAAATACCTAGTAACCGAAAGACTTAAGCTTTATTTTTCGTTTTGTAGTCTACAACTCACTTTCGCTTTCTTGTGTTATGCTTGGGAGATGATAATTAATGACAGTGTCAGCTAGTTCTCAGTTATGAAAAAACTCCTCATTTTGGTTCTCATTCCGGGTTCTTTGTTCGCGGGAACGATCGATTTTAATCGTGATGTGCGCCCCATCCTTTCGGACACCTGCTTCAAATGTCACGGGCC
>JAQWSX010000132.1 GCA_029242935.1 Akkermansiaceae bacterium | reverse complement strand
TTTCGAGTTGGCGAGTGCTTTGGTTCGGTCACCGGCTTTTTGAGCCTTGAGGATGAGCGGAGTCGCAATTCCAGCAAGAACCGCGATGATTGCAATCACCACGAGCAGCTCCACCAAGGTGAAGCCCTTCATTTTCTGTGTCTTTATCAGTTTCATTATCGTGTCTATAGTCTTGGAGGCTGACCTCCGGTTTTTATGCGCAGGAATCCCCGTGAAATTTCCCCTGCAGGAAAAAGATACTTCGCAGCCAAGTCGCCGCAAGATAAATCAGCCGGCTCTTCAGTTGTTTATTTAAAAGCGGCGGCCAAGCCCTCGAGATCCGCGCCGGTGGCCTTATCTGCGGCGATGATGGCTTCCTTTTGTAATTCAACCAATTTGGCGATGCCTTCGCGTGAAAGATCCAGCATCGCTGTCATCTGCTCGCTGGTGAAGACATCCTCCTCGCCACTCCCCTGCAATTCTACATATTCGCCGCCTTCAGTCATGACGACATTAAAATCGACGGCAGCATCACGGTCTTCAGGGTAGTTGAGGTCGAGAATCGCTTCTCCCTTGTAAATTCCGGCACTCACGGCTGCGACAAGCTTTTTGAGAGGGAAATCCTTGAGTTTTCCCTGAGACATCAGGCCATTGATCGCGATGGCTGCTGCAACACATCCTCCGGTTATCGAAGCGGTGCGCGTTCCTCCATCGGCTTGAAGGACATCACAATCGATCCAAATGGTTCGTTTCCCGAGTTTTTTGAGGTCGATGACGGCGCGGAGCGAGCGGCCAATGAGGCGCTGGATTTCCGAGGAGCGACCATCAAGTTTACCTCGGTTGATGTCGCGCTGCTTTCGATCGTGGGTCGAGTAGGGGAGCATGGAATATTCCGCACTCACCCAGCCACCCTCGACGTTTTGGAACTTCATCCAGCGTGGAACGTTTTCTTCTACCGTGGCAGCGCAGATTACGCGGGTGTTGCCAAAGGAAACGAGGACTGACCCGGAAGCGTGCGGGGCAACATTGGGGATGAAAGAAATCGGTCGGAGATCAGGGATAGCGCGTCCATCGGGTCGGTCCATACGCGGAATTAGTTTCCTTACGGCTTCAAGGCAAGTCGATTTGATCCAAAGGGAAGATATTTAAGTTATCTTAACTAATTTGGGCGGTGAGGAGCTTTTAGTGAAAATTCCTCCTCAAAAGTCTAAAAAAACCTTGCCTGAGCGAGGATTTAGCCTATCTCAACCGTCCCATGGCAAGAAAGTGCTGGATTGAGCGCAACAAGCGCAAAGCAAAGACCGTAGCAAAATACGCTGACCTTCGTCATCAGTTGAAGAAGGAGAAGGACTACGTCGGTTTGACAATGCTCCCCCGTGACGCAAGCCCGACCCGGCTCGTTAACCGTTGCGAGGTGACTGGCCGTCGCCGTGCGTTTCTTCGCCGTTTCCGCCTTTCCCGGATCACTTTCCGTGAAATGGCGTCACACGGCATGATTCCTGGAGTGACAAAGTCCTCTTGGTAGGATAGGCTTCCAAGCCAGGATCTTTGAGGGTGCGGTTTTCTGGCCGGCACCCTTTTCTGGCTAATGACCATGCCCATCTACGAATATCAGTCTGAAAATCCGGATGATCCGGAGGCGAGTTGTAGCGTCTGCGCAAAAGGATTTGAGTTACAGCGCCCGATTAGTCGACAGCCGCTGGAAAAGTGCCCTCTCTGTCGCCGCCCGGTAAAGAAGTTAATCAGTCGGGTGAACACAAAAGTTGCCACAAAGGAGTATTCCGACTCCGAGGCAAAATCTGCTGGATTCAATGTTCTGAAAAAGAACTGTGATGGTGGCTATGACAAGGTCTAGCGACTTACTAAGATGATTGATTCGCTATACATTTTGGCAAGTACATCGGGAGAAAGCCCGATCGAGTATCCCACCTGGGCGGAAGCTGCTTGGTATCTTCTTGGAATCATATTTTTTCTTCTCCTAAACGCCTTTTTCGTCGCGTCGGAATTCGCCATCGTCAAAGTCCGGCCGAGCCAAATCGAGGGCGAGTTGGAGAAAAAACCGCGGCGTGCAGGAATTTCTAAGCGCGTGGTGAGCAACTTAGATGGCTATCTTTCTGCGAATCAGCTCGGGATTACCATCGCTTCACTGGCACTCGCGTTTCTGGGTGAACCCTTTATCGAGAAGCTCGTGGGCCCAAGTCTTTTGAAGACCGGGATGGGAGAGGAATGGATTAAGATTATCACTTTTTTGACCGCGATGCTCTCGTTCACCTTCCTTCACGTCGTGATCGGAGAGCTTCTGCCAAAGTCGATCGCCATTCGAAAGTCGCTCGCAACCACTCTGGTTATTGCTCGGCCACTTCACCTTTTCTACGCCGTTTTCCGTCCCTTTATTTACATCCTAAACGGAACGGCGAATTGGCTGCTCAAAAAGGTTTTCAAAATTGATCCAGTCTCAGAAGGCGAAGCGGTTCATAGTTCGGAAGAACTGGCTCTTCTTGTTGAGGAATCCGAGCGGCAGCAGGAAGTGACCGAGACCGAACGTGAGATTCTCATCAACGCTCTCGAATTGAATGATGTCTCGGTGAAGGACGTTATGACCCCGCGCAGCGAGGTTGTAGTTCTGGATCTGGAGCTCGATTTCCAAGAGAATCTGGAGCTTGCGATCGAGTCCAAACATACCCGGTTTCCACTGGTGACGGGGCACCTTGATGAGACTGAGGGTTTGATCCATATCAAAGACGTGGTGAGCTTACTCAAGAAAGAGGATCCCGACCTTATGGAGATTCGTCGTGAGCTTAAGATGGTGCCGTCGACGATGAGGCTAGATGATTTGCTCCAATATTTCCTTAAGGAGCGTGCCCAGTTGGCCTTGGTTGTAGATGAGTTTGGTGATGCCTCGGGGCTGGTCTTTATGGATAATATCATGGCGGAGTTGGTTGGTGATATTCACGACGAATTTGATGAAGAAGAGGAGACGGATTTCCTCCGTATTAACAAAGAGGAGTTTATCGTCGAGGGTGGCCTGAGCCTCAATGAACTTTCAGATCACGAGCCCGCCATTGATTTGGAAAGCGGGGAAGTGAGTACGATCGGTGGATACATTGTGCAGCAACTTGGACACTTACCAGACCCCGGAGAGACGATTGAGGTTGAAGGATTTGAAGCAAGTGTGACCAGCACCGACGGGCGCCGGATCGAGCAATTACGCTTCGTCAAACTCCCCGAGGAAGTTCAAGAAGAGCAAGAAATTGAAGTGAGCTAGGACGGGCTATTTTTCGTCGGCTTCATTCTTTGCTGCTTCGAGCTCAGCATTGGAAAAAGAGCTTGGTCGATTTTATTTAAGGCTCCTTTTTTTCGGACTCACCAAAGCAAAGCCAAAGCCCTTCCTCATCCGCGATCAAAGAAGAAAAAGATCATGTCAAGTTCGAGAAAGAAGGAACCGCGGTTCATCTTGAGAAGACGGCGGCGCGTTCTTGCGCGGTGAGTTCTTTCCATCCCCCGATCGGGAGGTCACCAAGAGGAAAAGCGCCAATGCCTTCCCGAAGAAGGCGGAGAGTGGGGTGGCCAATCGCGGCGGTCATGCGGCGAACCTGGCGGTTTTTGCCTTCTCGGAGTTCAAGGCGCAGCCAGGTGTCGACGATGCTTTTGCGATAGCGAACAGGAGGGTTACGATCAGGAATTGGGGGAGCTTGCTTGAGTGTCTTGGCCCGACAGGGAAGGCAGGTGTGGCCTTTGATGATGATGCTTCCGCTTCGAAGCTTTTCAAGGGAAGCGGGCTCGGGTTCCCCTTCCACAAGGACGAGATATCGACGGCGGTGTTTGAAGCGAGGATTGAGAAGGCGATCTTCGAGGACTTTCTCATCAGTGAAAAGAAGGAGGCCTTCGGAGTCCATGTCGAGCCGCCCAAGAGGGAGGCATCCCGGAGGGAAGTCGAACTCTTTCAAGGTGCGCTGGCCTTCGTCTCCAGGGTTGGAGTTGAATTGACTTAGGACACCGTAAGGTTTGTTGAAGGCGATGAGCATTGATTGGGAGGGGCTAGAAACAAAAACGCAGAGTTTCGGAGGTTGTTACCGTCCGGGAACTCTGCGTTTAAAAAACTGAGTCGATGGCTAAACGAGCATGAGGGCCGGGTTCTCAAGGAGACGCTTGATCTCTCCGAGGAATCTGGCACCGACGGCTCCGTCGACAACTCGGTGGTCGCAGCTAACTCCGAGGTTCATCCGCAGACCTGAAACGATTTCGCCATCTTTAACAACAGGTTTTTCGATGATGCCTCCCACGCTAAGGATCACTGCCTGCGGAGGGTTAACGATGGCGTCGAAGGATTCGACCCCCCAGGCTCCAAGGTTGGATATGGTCACGGTGCCTCCGTCAAATTCGTTGGGAGCGAGCTTCTTGTCACGAGCACGAACGGCCATCTCCTTGATTTCTTTTGAGATAGCGAGGAGGGACTTCTGTTCAGCGTTTTTCACAACGGGAGTTACAAGACCGTCATCAACTGCGATGGCAATTGAAATACCAACGTGAGCGAATTGGACGATGTGATCGCCATTAAAAGAAGCATTCGCTTCGGGAACAGTGACCGAAGCGTTGATGAGAGCCTTTACCACGAAATCGTTTACAGAATATTTGTTACCATGACTGGCTTCGGATTGGGCATTGATCTGCTCGCGGAGAGCCATCAGCGGAGCAGCATCGACCTCGAGATGAAGGTAGAAGTGCGGGATGGTGATCTTGGACGTGAGGAGTCTCTCGGCAATAATTTTGCGCATGCTAGAGAGTTCGACGATTTGGTCTGCGCCTTCGGCGACTGGAGAAATAGCAGCGGGAGCAGGAGCCGATACCGGAGCAGGGGGGGGAGAAGAAGCTGGGGCGGCTGCAGGAGCGGGAGCTGCAACGACGTCTGCTTTCACGATGCGACCTCCAGGCCCAGTTCCCGAAACAGCGGAAAGATCGACGCCTTCGGATTCGGCGATCTTCTTTGCGAGCGGAGAGGCCTTGATGCGCTCGCCATCGGCTAGAGCTGGGGTGGAAGTCTGTGATTTATTGACGGTGGCTGCGGCTGATTCGAGCGCTTTGGCTACGGCCGGCGGGGCACTTGCTGAAGCGGCGGGTGTGCTTTCAACAGAAGGAGTTTCCTGATCTTCGGCTTCTCCGTCTTCGAGGAGAATGGCGATGGCGGAACCAACGGGAGCCTTGGCCCCTTCGGGAACAGAAATCTTTGAAAGAATACCTTCATCAAAGGCTTCCATCTCCATAGTGGCCTTATCTGTTTCGATTTCGGCAATTATGTCGCCAATTTCTACTTCCTCGCCCTCCTTTTTGAGCCAGCGAACCACCGTGCCTTCGGTCATGGTGTCGGAGAGTTTGGGCATTTCAATATTGATCGGCATGGTCTTGGAAATTTGGGTAGATAAAAATCACCGCCTCCCGCGGCGCGGTGGAGAAATAGCAGAGGGAGAGGTCTTATTAAAAGACAATTTCACGTATCTGCAAGAGGCTGAAGTAGCCTAGCTGACCGCTGAGAAATTCTTGCGGGCTAGTCTGCCCATCAAGTCTCGAACTTCGGCATATCCTTGGTCAGTCAGTCGAAATGTTTTGTGGGCATGGAGGTTTTCACCGGCCACGAATTCTATCAGTCCCTTCTTTTCGAGATTCTCGACGGTGCTGGTGGTATTCGAGGGTTTTCGCTCATAGCTATCTAATGTGACGTTGAGTGAGCGAGTGTCGAGGAGATCGACATTCTCCCGATGTTTAAAAAAGCTTCCGAGTAGAACGCACTCTGGACCGTTGAGCTCAAGGCTAGTATTGTCGAGGAAGCGCCGAACTTCACGAAGTTCATCTGATGTTTGCTGGTCTTGGCGGATGCCTATTTTCTCGGTGGCACCTTCTACAGCTTCCTTGGCCTCGATAATTTTATGAACGACCTCATAAGCGGCCTTGGCTCCGTCTAATTCAAGAGACCAGACTAATTCTGCAATTTTTTTTAGGTCCGAGGAGTCGTCCATGGCCTGAAATTAGAAAAAATATTAGTAAAAGGCAAGTTATTTCGCTTATCTAAAATAAAAAACCCCAGTAAGTTAGGTTAAAACTCTAAAATTCTGGACGAATGAGAGTTTTTTGATAGTTTTTTGGGCGTCGGAGCTGTTCGGCAAAAAAATCCCCAAACTCATGAAATCTAAGCGACTTCCTCAGAATTCCTTTGAAACCAATCAATCCTTGGCAGAATTCACAACGAGAGGAGAGTCTCTCTTTAGTCAGGAAAATGAAAA
>JAQWSX010000021.1 GCA_029242935.1 Akkermansiaceae bacterium | reverse complement strand
GAATGGAGAGTTGGTCGATCAGGAATTGGTGGAAGAAACCTTTCACCGGGTGAAGACGGCTGAAGAGCAAAGAGTTCAGGTTTCGTGCTGCGAGCGTGATCCAGAATTTTATGAGCAGGCCGAACAGGAGGTGGCGGATTCTATCTTGATTGCACAGGAAGCGGAGAAACGATTTGAAGAAATCCCGGAGGAAGAGGTGACGCCCAAGCTGAAGGAAATGATCGATGCTTATCGCGAGCATGGAGCATCGTGGGACATGTTGGACGCGCAGCGTGATATGATGCGACATGAAATTTCGGCTTCGCTCCGGATGGATAAGTTGATTGCTGATTTGCTTGGCGACGATAATGCGGTGAGCGAGGAAGAAGTGAGGGCATTCTACGATGAGCACCGGAAAGAATATCAGACTCCGGCCGAGGCGCGAAGTTTACACTTGATGAAGACTTTGAATGAGGAGACGACCTCGGATGAGGTGTTCTCGAAGCTTTGCGTCGTGCGTGAAGAAATTTTGGAGGGCGGCGATTTTGAGGAAATAGCAAAGCGTGAGACCGAGAAGTCGACGGGTGAGCTGGATTTAGGGTGGATTTCGCTGGATCGGCCTACAAATCCTTTTGAGGCAACTTTATTTTCGATGCGTGATGGCGAGGTGTCACCGGTGATTGTTTACGAGCACGCGATGCATTTAGTGAAAGTGGTTGAGTTAAAGCCAGAGCAGGTGGTGCCTTTTGAAGAGGTAAAGGAGGAGCTTGAGAATCGGGCGTTGGCCCGGAAGCGAAGGGATGCCCTGCAATCTCTGGCAGTAGAGCTTCGCAAAGAAGCGGTGATAGAAAAGATCGACACCACTAACGAAGATGAAGATTAATATCGCATGAACTTCCGCCGCGCATTTTATCCTGCTCTTCCTATTCTCTCGATAGGAACGGCTTCCTCTCAGGAGGCTCTCCGTTATCGGTATCAATTTTATGACGAAGAGGCTGGGCGGATCGACGTCGAGTCCCATTATTTGGATTACCAATTTTCGTGGGGAGAGTGGGGGGAGACTTCAGCAAGTTTACGTCTGGCAGTCGACAGCTTGACCGGGATGACTCCGACAGGGACGCATGCAGCGGGCGATCCGGACGATTGGCTTTTTCAGACAATTACGGATGAGCGCCATGTGAGCGTTGCGACGATTGAGCACGAACTCGACGACTATACCTTATCTTTCGAATATGCTCACAGTAAAGAGACCGACTATCGTTCCAATGCCGTGACGGGAAAAGTGAGCCGTCAATTCAATCAGAATAATACGACGGTGACGGCGGGTGCAGCCTTTGCCTTTGACGAAGTTTTGGCGACTCCGTTCACCAATAACTTTGAGGATCAGGATAAGGATACGGTCGATCTCAATATTGGAATTTCGCAAATCCTAAGTCGCAATACGCTCTTTGATCTCAATTTAGGCTATGGTCGCAACACAGGATATCTGGGTGATCCCTATCGCCGGATTTCTCAGATTCGGACAGTCGTGATCGACGGAATCTTTGGGCCTCGTGAAGTGACTGACACATTCGATTATGCGGAAAACCGGCCCGACGAACTAGATCGTTTCGTGACAAAGGCCAGTGTCCGGCATTACTTCCAGCAGGCCAACGCCGCGCTGAAATGCTCTTACCGGTTTTTTGCAAATACGAATAGCGTGGAGGGGCATACCTTTGAGCTGAAGTGGATTCAGGAGATTAATCAGCAGTTAAGTCTAACCCCATATGTGCGGTATTACCGGCAGAGTGAGGCGGATTTTTATTACACTTCACTCACCGGAACGGGGCTTGATGGGACTGATCGGATCGACGGGGGTGGGCCGAATTACTCCTCGGACTATCGTCTCTCTAAGCTGGAGGCGCTCACATACGGGATGCGGGTCGCTTGGGAGCCGATTGATAATATGACGCTTGATCTGCAGTGGGAGCGCTATGAAATGGATGGATTAAATTCGCAAACTCCAGCATCTTTTTTCCCCTCGGCAAATGTTCTCTCAGTTGGAGCACAGTTCCGCTTCTGATTAAACGATGAATACGAATCTGACCGGTGGGCTTTTTAAGCTAAAGTTCAAGGCGTTGGGAACGGTGTGTGAGGTCCAATTCCGGGCTGCTTCGGTTGAGATTGCAAAAGAGTTTCGTAAGTTAGCACTGGGATGGTTGCGGGATTTTGAAAACCGGTGGTCCCGGTTTAAGCCAACGAGTCTGCTGTGCCGGATCAATGCGGAAGCCGGGCGTTCGATGGTGGACCTTACCGAAGCCGACGAGGAAATTTTAAAGCTCTGCGAGCATACCTTTCAAATCTCAGGAAGTTTGAATGATCCCACTTCATTGCCGCTTACAAGTTTGTGGGACCGGGCTGGGAAAGAGGACCGGATGCCCTCAAGTGGGGAGATTGAGGAAGCAAAGAATTTGATCTCATGGCCTGCAGTTGAGTGGGGGGACGGAAGGGTCTTCCTGCCTGAAAAAGGAATGGCGCTGGAGATTGGGGGGTTTGGAAAGGAATACGCGGTGGATCGTCTCATCGGTTTTGCGAAGCGTCTGGGAATTGTTGATTGTCTGGTCGATCTGGGGCGCGATGTGGCGGCGCTTGGTCAACCACCAAATGGACCGGTTTGGGTAGTTGGGATCGAGGATGCAAAAAAGGAAGACGCGGCGGCGTTTCGCTTGGCAGTGAGCGGAAAAGGTTTGGCGACTTCGGGGAACGGGCGGAGATTTCGGATGATCAAGGGAAAGAAGTTTGGCCACATCATCGACCCGAGAAGTGGTTGGCCAGCCGAAAATGATCTTCTGACTGCCTCTTGCTTGGCAGATGATTGTTTGACAGCAGGCCTTTTATCGACGAACGCTTGTATCATTGGAAAAAAAGAGGGAATGGAAATCATCGAGCGAAGCTTCGGTGTTGATGCCCTTTTTCAAACCTCCAGCGATTACGTTTACAGTTCCAATATTCATCGACATGTCCTTGGCTCTTAAAATATTTGCGGCGCTTGCGCTCCTCCTCCCCTCTTGCACCGTAGTGTCGACACCAGCGGAGCGAAGTAACCTAGCTACGAAAGTGATGTCGCCGGAGCGCGATCCTCTCGGTGAGGCGATGTCCGACCATATGTATTTTTCTCGCGAGGCTTCCCAGGGAGGAAATGGAATCGGCGGAGGTGGTTGTGGCTGTAACTAGATTTTTAGAAGAATGAACTATCGAATCGCATACGAACGCGCGGTCAATGTGACAGCGAGTGGACTCGCCATGGTGGTCCAGCGCCTACCATTAATTAAGAATCTTACTCCAATATTTGGGGCGACTGGAGGGAGTAATTTTGCGGCTCCTTTGACGGCGACCTTTGTTGGGACACACGCTTTGTCCGGCCAGTCGATCATGCTTCAACAAACCAATACAAGTGAACCGACGGACGTCGTCGAGGTCGAGGTGGGAGAGGCGTTTCAGTGGGAGTTCAAGTCCACCCGTCATAACATCTTGTCGTTTGAAATTCTAAACGACAAAGGCACTGAGCAACTGCCCCCCGGAGTCGTTGCAATTGGGCCGCAAAGCGGGATCGGAACAATCGGAGGAATCCCGGAAGAGGCGGGGACATTCACTCTCACGATCACTGGTTACAGAGGACAGAACCAAAGTAGTAGCCAGACGACTCCTTTTGATTTGACCCTTATCGTTGAAGATCCGGTTGGAAGTCCCTTCAAGATTTTCATGTCGGACTACTTTGCCGCAGAGGAATTGGCAGATCCTGCGATTACCGGGCCGACTGCAGACCCTGATCTTGACGGGATCGATAACGCAATGGAGTTCGTGCTAGACCTGAATCCTTCGGCCCCTAATTCCATGCCGGGCACGATTGGCGTGGACTCCAACGATCCTCAAATGCTTCGTTACGAGATTCCACTTAACGGGCTCGCGACCGAATCTACGGTTGGGTTTGAAGAGTCGACGAGCCTTGAGGGTGAGTGGAAACCCGCTCTGGGTGAATTCGTTGAACGAACTGATAAGATGATTGTTCTGACCGTTCCTTTGGCGGGCAAAAAATTCTACCGGCTCAAGACAATCGTTGAAGAGTGAATGCTACTTCGCGGCTTTTTCAAAGGCACTTGCGATGAGTTTTTCGAAGTCAGCTTTGGTCTTCTTTAGGTCAGCCTCTTTGCCGAGAATTTTAAGAAAGACATCGCCGGAAGGGTGGGGAATGACTGCTCCGAGGAGCATGTAATTGGGGGTGGCGGTTTTGTTACGGGCCATCATCGGTCCGACCATGTAGGTGCCGGTCATGGTAACGATGGTGAGCTTCTGGTCGCCGAAGGTTTTGTCTTCCGGCGTGACTTTTGCTTCGCCGTTTTCGAACTGGCGTTTCCAACGTTGAATGTTGGCCTCAACTCCACCTCCTTGGCCCTCGCCGAAGTGGTAGAATTTGAGGAGGGGACCGTCCTTCTTGCGGTGGGTGAGAGCGGCTTTGACCATGTGACTTGAGGTTTTGCCAATGACCCAAGATTTTTCCGGCTTGAAGGTGAAATTACCGACCTTAAAGGGATCTTGCGCGGAAAGAAGAGAGAGAGAGAGGGCCCAGATAGCGGTAATGATTTTCATAGGGGGAGTTAAGCGAAGGTTTCGGAATGTGCCACCGTTATTTTGGACTCGAGATTACGCTCCATTCCGAGACTTAGGCGAGTTTGGCGTTTCTGGTTATCATTTGGAGGTTGGCATTAGAGTTTTGGCGATCTTTGGGAGCCATTGGACGGCTTTTTTTTCGGCGGTGTTGATGGTGACGAGGTAGCCCTTTTTTTTGATGAGATCGAGCTGGGCGCGCGCATACCACATCGTGTTTGAGCCATCGTGTTGAAGTCGGATAACTTTGCCGTTTTCGAGTTTCACCCCCCAGCCGAGAGCGTAGTTGGATTTGATTGGAGTGTGGAGTTTTTGGTAATTGTCTTGAGTCAGGAGTTTGCCTTTTCCGTGGTGCCCCTTGATTTGATCCTGACAAAAAAGAACCCAGTCGGAGAGGGAAAGATGAAGGCCGCCGGCGGGACCATACATGGGCGGGTTGTCGTGGCTCATCGGTTTGCCTTTCCAGTGACCGTGAATCGCGGTTGCGCCTTTCGGTGGTCCGAAGCCCACGCTTTTGATGCCAAGTGGCTTAAAGAGATGCTTCTGAATCGCTTTCTCCCAGGTGGCATCGAGAATTTTCTCAATGACCGCTCCGGCGATGATATAGCCGAAGTTGGAATATAAAAATCCTTCGGTTGGTTTTTTTGCCAGCCCAATTATGGCAACTTCCAGCCGGGAAAGCGTTCTTTGAAGGCCCTCTGGATTTGCAGGTAGGCCAGCTGTGTGGGAAAGAAGTTGAATGACGGTTGTCTTTCGGGCGTTGGGGTGAAAGTCCTCTACAAGTTCGGGGAAAACCTCTGCCATGGTCGTTTCCCACTTGAGGAGTTTTTTTTCTATAAGAATCGCCATCAAGGTAGCGGTCATGGCTTTTGCATCGGAGCCGATGTGCCAAAGAGAGTCTCTTTTAACCGC
>JAQWSX010000103.1 GCA_029242935.1 Akkermansiaceae bacterium | reverse complement strand
GGTCGTGGTCCGGATCAGGGTCTAAATCTGAATCAGGGCTGTCATCTGGATCAGTATCGGGATCATCATTCGATGAGGAAAGGAGACGGGCCATGCGGTCTTTTTCTTCTTCTTCTTCAAGCTTCTTAACCTTTTTCTCATGGAAGTAAGAAAGCCAAATGCAAATTTCGTATAGGATGACCATTGGAACCGCCAGGAGCGAGAGGGTCATCATATCTGGAGTTGGAGTGATCAGGGCAGCGATCACGAAGATGGCGAGAATCGCGTAGGAACGGGTCTCACGCATCATACTATGGCTGAGTAAGCCAATCTTGACCAAGGTCATGACGACCACCGGGAGTTCAAATGCGAGGCCGAAGATCAGGACGAAAGTGGTGGCAAAAGAAATGTAGTAGCCGATACGCCAATCGTTGGAGATCCCCATGCTCTTGCCCCACTCGTAAAAGAAGGTGAGAACGTTTGGTAAAACAAAGAAGTAGGCGAAAAACACACCTCCAAGAAAGAGCCCAAAACCAATGAGGAGGGCCGGCCAGAGAGCTTTCCGTTCCTCGTCCTTAAGACCCGGAACGATAAATTGGAGTAGGAAATAGAGAAGAAAGGGAAAGGAGACGATAATGCCAGCGAAGAAAGCCAGTTTCATCGTGAGCATGAAGGTCTCGGTCGGCTTGAGCGAGCTCATAAGCCGGAGATTTCCCTCGGCGTTCAAGTTGTCGGTCGGTTTGGTCACTAGGAGCTTAAGCGCAAGTTCTCGCGCCTCGCTTTTCTCGTCCGAGACTGACTGAATGAAATCTTCCCGAGCATCTTCTGGGAGCTTGAGGGAAGCCCGGTAAATAATGGCGGCTTCGGTGAGTCGACGGGTCCGTTGGTCTGTGGCTTTTTCCCACCAGCGATCGGCAAGTCCTGAATCGTATTGTCCGAGGGGGGCTGAGACTTCGGCAAAGGTGAGCGCATTTTCCCAATCATCGAGAGAGATCTTCTCGTTTTCGGGTAAAGTGGCTTCATGTCGCTCGACCCAGACTTGCTCTACTGGGCGACGGATGATCGACATGAGTTCATCCTTGTAGACGAAACAGGCCAGGGTCGAGATGAGGAGGGTTAGAACAACCCTTGTGATCATAATCCTCAAATCCTCGAGGTGAGCGAGAAAGGGCTTTTCCTCTTCCGGATTAGCCTTATCCCGGAGTTTGAAAATTTTGTTGAGAAAAAACATGCGACGGGGGTTTGCATACGCGGGATTTCCTCAAGGACAATGGAAAATTTACCGACTGGTGAACTACGATAAGAAAAGGGTGAACTTTCAAGGGGTTGCCCTCTTGCTATGACTTGATAGATTTTCGGCCAGATGCCTACTTTGACTCTCGCTGATCTGAAAAATGCCGTTCCGAAAGCGGGCTTTTTCACGAATCGTGAATGGATTTGGTCTCCTGAACCATTTCAGCTGAGCAAGAATCAAAAAAAAACGCTCAATCGTCTTGGGCATCCCCTACATCGATTTCAGGGAGCAAGTGATGAGCTTTACCGCCTGAGTTCGGAAGGACGGCGTCCGGAGTGGATTGCTAGGTTGCTTGATGCCGGGAAACCTGACTGGATGATCAAGCATCAACGGTCAAGTGGGCAGCGCAATGTGGCTCCTAGGGTGATTCGGCCCGATTTGCTTTTGACGGAAGATGGGTTTACGGCTTCGGAACTGGATGGAGTTCCTGGTGGTATTGGGACCTTGGCGTGGCTGAGTCAAACTTATGGTGCGGCAGGGTTTGAGATTTTTGGCGGAGCAAGGGGAATGCTAGATGGCTTTGCTTCACTTTTTGAGGACGGTGCTGAGATTCTTGTTTCCGAGGAATCAAATGATTATCGGCCGGAAATGGATTGGCTAGCGGCGGAGCTGGGTGGGAAATTCACGGTCCATCAAGCGGAAAAGTGGGAAGCTGGAACTCGTGAGTCTTATCGTTTCTTCGAGTTGTTCGACTGGGAATCTATTCCGGCGATTCGAGATTTGGCGGAAAGCGGTAAGATTACGCCTCCTTTGAAACCCCACTTTGAGGAGAAATTATGGCTTGCTCTTTTCTGGGCGCCATCGCTCCGTAAGATTTGGGAAAAACTACTGAGGGGAAGTCACTTGCAGATATTAAAGAAACTGATTCCTTATGGCTGGACTGTTGATCCTTCGGAGATTCCTCCCCACGCAGCGATTCCTAGGCTTGAAGTGAGTTCGTGGGATGAAGTTGGGGAATTCAGCCAAAAAGATCGTCGCCTCGTTCTTAAGGTCAGCGGATTCAGCGAGCTCGCGTGGGGCTCGCGTGGGGTCACGATCGGGCACGACGAACCGTTGGATAAATGGAGATCGGCGGTGAGCGACGCTCAGGCTCAATTTACGATGCAGCCTAGGGTGATACAGGAATTTCAGGAAACAAAGTTAGTTAAGCACCCATATTTTGACCCCGATACGGGTGAAAGTCGTATGATGGTGGGGCGGGTCCGTCTTTGCCCTTATTATTTTGTCGGTCAGGACGGGCAGAGTTCGTTGGGTGGTTGTCTAGCTACGATTGTCCCAGCGGATAAAAAAAAGATCCACGGAATGCGGGACGGGATTCTTGTTCCTTGTGTGTAGAAAAAATCCGGATACCCACAGGGACATCCGGATTTTGAGGAAGTTTAAGAGCTAGGGTTATCTGCTCTTGTTCCAGCTGTAAACGTTGTCCGCGTCGTTTTTTCCACCAATTTTTCCATCCTTACCCATGTGGTAGCCGATGACGCGGCGGTCCCATATAATTTCGTTTCCAAGGGCCTGTGGCTCACGCAGCTGGTTATCGTAATCATAGTTAAAGACGAGGAGATAGTAGCGATCCGACTTGCTGGGGTTGAACCACGGCCCAAGAAGTTCAGCGCGGTTTTGGGTGCGCTCGAGGCCACCGTATGCTGAATTTCCTTTTCCCTTGGCCTGTTTCCATGTGAAGAAGGTCTGAAGCTTAGGATTCTCGTCTTGGGCACTTTGTTGGCCGAGAAGTGGTCCCATTAGTCGGTTATCAGTGACTTGCTCAGTATCAATGGTCGAAGTGGTGGCCATTGGAAGAGCTTGGTATTCCTCAAAAAAGGCATCACAGGCCATGACTAACTTGCTGAGACACTGAGTGGCTTCTGTCTTTTTGGTTGTCTCTAGCGCTTTATTGTACATTCCAAAACCTAGGGAGGCCAGAACGGCGATAATTGCAATAACGACGAG
The DNA here is from genome assembly GCA_029242935.1 of Akkermansiaceae bacterium. GTDB lineage: Bacteria > Verrucomicrobiota > Verrucomicrobiia > Verrucomicrobiales > Akkermansiaceae > SW10. The sequence goes on along the minus strand of JAQWSX010000103.1, from coordinate 114,960 downwards.
TAGCTCAACGAGGGTGAATCCGCGTCGTGTGAACGAAGATGGAAGGGTGTGTTTCATGATGTTTGTTTCGTATTGTGAATCTCAAAGGGGAAATTAAGTGATTTTGAGGGGATTGGCAACCAAAGCCTTTCCGCAGCGACAGTGTCATTACTCGTTAGCGTGTTAGTGGGTCAAGGCTAGAAGAAATTTGATTCTAATGTGGGAGGCTTGCGAGAAAGCCCCCTCTTTTCGGAAGTTCTGATACGGGAGTTGTTAAGATCGTTGTGGTAGTCCAAAGTATCAACATGTCGAGACCAGAGGAGATGAAGAAGCGCATTATTGCGCTTTTAGGTGAGGAGGGTGGCCGACCGTGTAACAAGAGTGAACTTGCTCGGGCCCTAGAATTGCCTGGGAGCATGCGCAAGAAACTCCGCGAAAATCTTGTGGAGCTGGTTGAGGCTGGAGAAATTTCTCAAGGAAAGAAGGGGAGGTTTATCGTCAGTGGTGCGGGTCGGAGCCGCGAAGGCTTGATTGGAAAACTCAAAGCAGCCCCGGGAGGGCATGGGTGGTTTTTTCCTCACAAAAGCGATGAGGAAAACCTCGCCACCGGAATCGACTTTGATGAGCAGGATCGTTTTTACATCTCGCCTCGCTCGATGGGAATTGCTCTCGACGGCGATATTGTACGAGCGAAGTTAGTGAAGAACAATTCGGCGTCCAAGGAACACAATGATTTACGTGCGCGGGTGATTGAAATTGTTGAACGACGCTCGAGTAAGGTCACAGGAATTTTTGTTAAAAAGGGAAAGTTTTCCTCTGTGCGGACGAACGACGAGCGTTTGCCATCATCCATTCAGATTGGAAATACCCTTGATGCGAGATCTGGCCAGCTCGTGGTCGCTGAGATCACCGAATGGGAACATGCTAAGGAGGTGCCCAAAGGTCATCTTATCGAGGTTCTAGGATGGCCTGGTGATCCCGGTGTTGATGTAGAGGCAATCGTCCATCAACACGGGATTAATGCAACCTTCCCTAGGAATGTTGTGGAAGCTGCAAAGAAAATCCCGATGGAAATATCGGAGGAGGAAATTGCTCGCCGCGAAGATTGGCGGAAGCGCGATGTCATAACGATTGATCCAAAAACAGCGAAGGATTTCGACGATGCTATTTTGGTGGAAAAGACCGAAAATGGGTGGCGATTGGCTGTTCATATCGCAGATGTTTCGCACTACGTGAAGCCTGAGAGTGTCATGGATCTTGAAGCCCGCGAGCGCGGGAACTCAACCTATCTTGTCGACCGTGTCATTCCGATGTTACCTGAGGAGCTGAGTAACGGCATTTGTTCGTTAGTCCCGCAAGAGGATCGGCTTACTAAATGTGTGGTCATGGACTTTGATCCCAAAGGCCGGATCGTGAAGACTTACTTTTGTGATGCGGTGATTTGCACTCCGCGAAAGTATGCCTATGAGGAGGCTCAGGAGATTTTGGAAAAACCGGGCAAAGGCGGAAAACTGGGTGGCAAAATCCGTGAAGCTTGGGGTTTAGCTTCGCTTCTTCGTAGGCGCCGTTTTGATAATGGCGGATTGGATTTGGATATGCCGGAAGTCAGCATTATTCTAAATGACGAAGGAGTGCCGACCGGCTACCAGCGCGAGGAATACAATGAGAGCCATCAGTTGATTGAGGAATTCATGCTCGCCGCCAATGAAGCGGTTGCCCGTATGGTCAAGAATTCAAACCGGCCCACTATTTACCGGGTCCATGAAGACCCCGATCCGGATAAGTTGCAGGAATTTGCCGAGCTTGCCCGTTCCCACGGATATGAACCAGGCGACCTCACCAATCGACGTCATATTCAAAAGCTGATCAATTCTGCAAAAGGTTCGCTTGAGGAGCCGGCCATTAAGGTCGGGCTGTTAAAGAGTCTTAAGAGAGCTTGTTATACGGCAACTCCCGATGGTCATTATGGCCTAGCGAAAACTGACTACTGCCACTTTACTAGTCCGATCCGTCGATACGCTGACCTTGTAATGCATCGTTCCTTGCAATCCTTACTCAAAAACAGGCCGAAGGAAATTGACCGCACTCCGGATGCTAAACGTTGTATTGAAATCGCCGAGCACATTTCCGGAACCGAGCGGACGAGTTCGGATGCGGAGACCGAAAGTCGTCGCATGAAAATGTTGGAGTGGCTTGAGTTATCATCGCGTGAGGAGAAACCGCCGGTATTTGACGCAATCATCACAGAAGTGCGGGCGATGGGGCTTTTCATGGAGTGCACCGATATCCTTCAACGCGGGCTTGTAAAGAGAGATGGCTTTCCTGATGGACGCTGGTTTTTTGAAAATAATGCTGACCGCTTTTCTAATAGTCGGGGGCAAATCCTGCAATCAGGGACTCGTATGAAGGTGGTGGTTGATGAAGTTGACCGAATTGGAATGAAGGCGGATTTCAAAATCATAGAGGTGATTGGCGGTTCGCCCAAAAAGAAGGACGTCCGTAATTTTTCAAAAAAGAAGCCAAGTGGAAAAAAGGGTGAGTCGCCGAAGCGGAATCAAAAAGATTCGGCGCGTAAAAAGACCACACGAAAATCAGCTCGTAAGAATACCCGCCGTCGGGGAAAGTAGCGTGTTCCACGAGAATTACCTCAAAGAGGACTTCGGAACTTGAGTGACTTCGAAATCAGTTCTCTAAGAGATTGTCGAAGGGGAACTTTCGTGGTTCGAGACGTCCGTCGTCACTTGGCCTCTAAGGTTTTTCTTTGCTTCGTTTCGTAGTGTCCTCTAGATCGGTTGAGTAGAGTGAGCGATCAAGATCGGAACGGAGTTGTCCGAGAATTTCCCCCCACCATTTATTATCTGCCTCGACATCCTCCTGATAAATCTCTTGCTGGGTAAGATCGAAAATCAAATAAAGTTCCGACGAGAGGCTGTTAGTGCGGGGAGGTTGCGCCTCAAATCCGTTTACGATGAGCCCATCGGTATAATCAGCGTGGTAGCTCACTAAGAGTGGAAACGCTTCCCGGCGCTGGTTTGCGGTGAGTTGATAGCGGTCAGTTAGTTTGCGGAGTTGTTCCTGAGATTCCCGCTCAATACGTAGTCCAACCTCTTCTAATTCAATATTAGAGACCGTTACTTCGTAGTTGGTAGGATCCATTTGTTCGACCCTTCGTTTGTCGAGGGGGAGTGGTGCCGAGATTTCGCTGCGCTTCGAAGATTGTTGTTCTTGGAACGTCGACGGGGCAGGGGGTGTTTGGGCAACTTCATTCTTCTTCGCTGGGTCATGGGAAGCAGCAAGATAGGCTGCCAAGCCTGAGCCACCGAGGAGAGCGATGAAAAGAATGAATCGCGGCTTGTTCATAGGACCTTATTTGAATTTTGAACTCATCATCCATTCATACCAGTCTTTTTCAAATGCAGCATCATCTCCGTAACCCATGGTTTTTAGAAGAAGATCTTTGGTCGGCTCTGCGCCCCCGCGAATCGACGTGATGAATTCCTGATATGTCTTCGTCCGTTCATCGGTGCTGACCATGAAGTAGTTCAGTGCGAACATGTATCCGGACTCGTTCGGAGAAAGGGTGATGATTTGCGCGTTGAGAGTTTTTTCAAGGCTTACCCGCTTCTCTGCTTTACAAAGTTTTCGTAGAATTCTTGGCCACGATTCCTGGGGCCCTAAGGATCCGCCTTTGCGAGCATCAACTTTAGCGTCGGGGTTTTCCCGGTAGTAGGACTCGAAGTCGAGATAATAAATCGAACAACGATCAAAGACCATGTGCTCGGCGTAGTATCCCATGCCCGCGGTCATCCAAAAGGGAAGATTTGCTTGGTGGGTGCGACCTTTCATTAATGCCGTGCCGAGGCTGTGAACAAGGATTTCCTTGCGATCCTTCTCACGGCCCCCGCCTGATTGATCAGGATCGCTTTTACAGATGACGAGGTAACGGTTCATAGGGTCGAGGTAATTTCCAACCTGTTTCGTGATCTGAACATTGCCTCCGGACCAATTGTGGCGTTTAGCATCGATCATTACGCAATTATGAAAATCATCACCGGTTTCGACTAAATAGGTGGTAAAGCGGAACCGATCTTCCTTGCCCGCTTCCTGTCCGCCCGGTGCTCGGAATTCGTTTTTTTCGAAATCGCTCTCTAGCCCAGGGAGGATTTCAAGCATCACCTTATAGGTCTTTTCTGCAAATTTGCGAGCCGGATCGGCATCGGTTCCTTTTGTCCGGATTGTGAAATGATCGAGCTCTTTCTCTTTCCATTTTAGTTCCGGGAAGTGCACGGTTTGCCCAGTGGCGAAGCCAGCTGCGAGAAGGGATAAGACGACCAATCGTTTCATTTAATGAGTGTATCTTAGCAGGTTCTTGCTGGCAATGAGGGAAAGATGGACCTGTTTATTTGCAGCTCATTTTTATATCGTTTCCTCAACAATCTACAAAAAATAAAAATGTTCAAACAGTTCAAAGAATTCGCTTTTAAGGGAAACCTCATCGACATGGCGGTGGGAATTATCATCGGTGGGGCTTTTACCGTTCTTGTGAAGTCTATGGTCGACAACGTCTTCATGCCTCCTTTGGGCGCGTTGATGGCTAAAGTTGACTTTAAAAACCTGACGTGGACTTTGGTTGAGAGTGATATCGAAGCGGATACCGAAGCTGTGGTGATCAGCTACGGGCAGTTTTTCACCGATCTTATTTCGTTTATGTTGATGGCGTTTGTGGTCTTTTTGGTGATAAAAAAGGTGGTTGGCGCGATTAAGGAGGAAGAGGATTTGGTGGCGATTCCCGAGGAACAACCGAAGCAGGAGGTCCTGCTGGAAGAGATTCGTGATCTCCTTAAGCGACGGAAATGAAATTTACTGATTTTAGTCGCGATCTAAACAGAAAAAAAGCCCGGGCAGTAGTGACCGGGCTTCTTGATTGTTTGGGTGTATCTGGGGACTTTATTTAGCGGCTGGCTTTTTACCCTTTTTAGGGCCGCCTTTGCCTTTTTTGCGACCCTCTGCTCCGCCTTTGCCGGCTCCACGAGGTCCACCGCGACGATCACCCATTGACTTACGAGCTGCAGCTCTTTCTTCTTCGCTGAGCTTTCCGTCGCCGTCCTTGTCGAATTTCTTGAGGAAATCTGCCTTGCGAGCCTCCATGGCCGCTTTGCGCTCGGTTTCGCTGAGCTTTCCGTCACCGTCTTTGTCGAATTTCTTCATCATTTCAGCACGACGGGCTGCCATAGCGGCTTTACGGTCTTCCGGGCTGAGTTTGCCGTCACCTTGGGGAACGGGGCGCTTTCCGGGACCGCGAGCTCCCTTTTTGCCCTCGCCCTTGGGAGGCTCTGCAGTTGCGATGGCACAGGTGGCGATGGCCACAATTACTGATGTTAGTTTGGTCTTCATAATAGTTTTTCTGATTTGTCGGGAGTATGAGGTCTTCCCGGGTTCGAGTGATATAACCGCCCCCCGAAAAAGAGTTGCAAATTTTTTAACGAATTGTCATTGCCGGTTGAAGTGCCTATCCCAAAGATCTCCGGGATGCAGGAAGAGGTTAAGAAACCAAGTAAAGTCGAGGTCTTTCGGGCCCGTCTTACAAGTACCATCATTTTATGGGCCATTGTGACGGGTGTCTTTGTTTCACAAAATGCGTGGGCTTTTTTCGGGCTTGTTTCCTTTTTAACGGTTGCGGGCGCTTTGGAATTCCGGGGCTTGTTTTCCAAGTTCCCCGGCAATGGTTGTCGCACTGTTGGTTTGTTGGTCGGTTTGGTGGTGGCTCTTTCGACCGGCGCCTTCCTCGTAATAGGATATCAGGGCCACGATAATTACTTTGGGGAGCTAGCTGGTCTGACCACGGTCGCGATTTTTTGTTTCTTTGTCAGATTTAAACACGGCATTGAAGGGCGCCAAAGTGTCGATGCGGTGGGAGATGGCTTACTTGCTTTTGTTTACGTTCCTATTCTTTTCGGGTGTTTCGTTTATCGACTTATTTTCCTGCCCGGGGGTGGAGGTGGAGGAGAAGTTCCTGGAGCTTGGTTGCTTTTGCTCATGATTGCTGCCGCCAAATTCACGGATATGGGGGCTTATATTACTGGTTCCTTGATCGGAAAAAATAAAATGGCTCCTCACCTAAGTCCCGCAAAAACCTGGGAGGGTTTTTTTGGAGCCCTCGGTTTTGCTCAACTGGCAGCCTGGGGAGTATGGGCCTTGTCTGGTGATGTCTTGTCCTGGATCCCACCCCTGCACGTAGGGATTCTAGCTCTTCTTATTGGATTAATAGCCGTGGCGGGTGATCTTGCTGAATCCATCTTAAAGCGAAGCCTTGAGGTGAAGGATTCCGGTAGTCTGATGCCAGGAATTGGAGGGATCCTGGATTTAATTGATAGTCTTTGTTTTGCTGCTCCCGTGACTTATTTTTATCTCCTCAGAACAGGGCTCATTTCATGAAGAAGCGAGTTTTAATATTAGGTTCCACTGGGTCAATTGGAACAAGTGCGCTTATTGTCGCGAGGCAGATTCCCGATCGAATGGAGATTGTTGGGCTTGCCGCTGGTATGCGAGTTGAAGATCTTGATGCACAGGCAAAGGAATTTGGAGTAAATCATCTCTTTTTGGCAGATGACTTACGCTGCAAGGAACTTGAGAAATCTGGCCGATTCATTTATGCTGGAGCGAATGGACTCGTGGAAATTGTGGAAGCAACTCAGCCCGATTTGGTGCTGGTCGCAATTGTGGGCGTTGAAGGGTTGCGACCCACGTTAGCGGCCATCGAATTGGGTTGCGATGTCGCGGTTGCAAGTAAGGAGATTTTGGTGATGGCCGGGGAGGTTGTTATGAATGCTGCCCGAAAAAAGGGGGTGAATATTCTCCCCGTGGATAGCGAACACAATGCCATTTTTCAATGTCTTGAAGGTCATAAGGGGGGATCCGAGGAGGTTCGCCGGCTCATTGTAACTGCCTCAGGAGGACCATTTCGAACATTGCCAGTTGAAAAACTTTCCGAGGTGAAGTTAGAGGATGCTCTCAAGCACCCGACCTGGGAAATGGGTCAGAAAATCACTATTGATTCAGCGACTCTTTTTAACAAAGGGCTTGAGATGATCGAAGCCCGTTGGCTTTTTGATATTCCAATGTCCAAGGTCGAGGTGGTAGTGCATCCGCAGAGTATTGTTCACTCTATGGTCGAGTTTATCGATGGAAGTGTTTTGGCTCAACTCAGCACGACGGATATGTGTTTTCCGATTCAGTATGCCGTGGTTTGGCCCGAGCGGCTGAAGAACAAATTGAAGCCCTTGGATTTCCCAGCTCTCGCCAAACTTGAGTTTGAAGCACCTCGGGAGAACGATTTCCCGGCCCTCAATCTGGCACGCGAAGCCGGAGAGCGAGGCGGGACTCTTCCGGCGGTTTTGAATGCTGCCAACGAAGTTGCAAACGAAGCTTTCCGTAAGAGTGCTCTCAGTTTTCCCGGAATTTGGGAAGTGGTGGAAAGGACGATGAATCAAGTCGAGCACATCGATTCGCAGGAACTGGATGTCGTGGTAAACGCCGATCTCGAAGCCCGCAAAGTGGCCCGAAAAATTACCAGGCTCGGATGATGTCGTGGATTAATGCAGGACCTTTGTAAATGAATCCGGTGTAGATTTGCACAAGAGACGCTCCAGCCGCTTTTTTTGCGAGGGCGTCTTCGGCTGAGAAGATTCCGCCTGCTCCAATAATTGGAACATCCTTGCCTAGTCCTGCATTGAAGCGGGCGATGACTTTGGTTGCATGGTCGGTTAAGGGCGCCCCGGAAAGTCCGCCAGCTTCCTTGGCATTTGGGTGACCTTCAACGGTCGCGCGATCGAGGGTGGTGTTGGTGGCGATTAGGAAATCGAGTCCGCCATCACGGAAGACTTTCGAGAGTCCGTCAATTTGTTTCGCATCAAGATCTGGTGCGACTTTAAGAGCGAAGGGCACGTAACGCCCCGTTTCCTTGTGAAGTTTTCCCTGAAGCTTTTTGAGCGTCTCAAGAAGTTTGCCTGCGGAATCCTCTGATTGAAGGTCACGTAGGCCGGGAGTATTGGGCGAAGAAAAGTTAGCTGTGATGTAGTCCGACCAAGGATAGGCTTTTTCGAAGGCGATGGCGTAATCTTCGTTGGCTTGCTCGTTGGGAGTGACTTTATTTTTTCCAATATTGATGCCTACAATTCCGTTGAATGATGAAGCGGACCGAGTGTTGGCGAGGCCTTGGTCGATACCGGGATTGTTGAAACCCATCCGGTTGATGAGAGCGTTATGTTGAGGCAATCGGAACAGACGAGGAGATTCATTTCCATCTTGAGGTTTTGGAGTGAGAGTACCGACTTCAATATGACCGAAGCCAAGAAGGCCGAGGGCATCGATGGTGTTCGCTTCTTTATCAAGTCCAGCTGCGAGCCCAACTGGATTAGGGAATGTGAGGCCAGCAAAAGAAATTGGCTTTGATTCTGGCTCGGTGATCAAGGCCTGTAAGATCCCGAGATTTTCGATGGCACGAAGCCCTGCCATCGAGAAGTGATGGGCACGCTCAGCATCAAGGCGGAAGAGAATAGCGCGTGCGGCAGGGTAGAGGAGATTGAGCACAGGGAATTTGTGCCGGAGAACAGTAATTTAGGCAAGTTTTGCGATAGGATGAATTTTGGGGGAGGGGTGAGAGTTTCTATTCTAGGTCGTCCGTTTCCGTAACTGAATAGTGCCTTTGAAGGTTGACGGATCGACGACTTTTCCTTTTTGAAGAATTTCGATTTTTCCGTCTGCATGGAGGCGCCGAGCAGCCTGGCGCGTTCGTTCCATCTGTTTTTGCCATTCTTCTTCCTTGAAGACTGTGCGTGTGGCTTCGCTTGGACAAATGGTATCGTAGTTTGCCCTTTGGGTAAGAATTTTGAGGATTGCCTTTTCGAGTTCTTGGTCGAGTGCGTTCGGCTTAGATCTGCGGCACTGAGTGGAGCAGTAGTGGATCTCATGCCAGCAGGTTTCCCACTTTTTACGCCATTGGATCGCTCGTCCACAGGTTCGACAAATTTTATTAGGAATCATCAGGACTTGCGTTTTGGGGGAAGAGGTTGATGAGTGAATTATGAATGATGACCTCAAAAATATGGTGATTCGAATGGCGTGGGAGGATCGGACAACATTCGATGAAATCTATAAAAAAACCGGCTTAGCTGAGAGTGAGGTAATCAAGTTGATGAGAGCGAGCCTCAAGGCGCGGAGCTTTAGGATGTGGCGTAAACGGGTAACTGGTCGAATCACGAAACATGCTGGGAAGTTTCGTGAAAGCCGTCTCGAGATGAAAAGGGTTTCTGGGCGAGAGATTCTTAAACGGGGGGAAAAGGAGTGAGATCGAAATCTCCGGTAGATCTTTTGGATTCTGCCGCTACCAATGAGCCAACGACGGCGCCTCGATGACAGCTGTCACCTCCAACTTTTGCATTAGCGGTGACGGCGCTGGCGAAGTTGTCGTGGTATTTCCATGCAAGATAGAGTGAAGCGGGAAACGATTGATCGATGTAGCAGGCTGGGCTGAATCGTTGTCCTATCACAATGCGATCATCTTGACCTGCCCATTTTGAAGCCTTACGGGTGGAAATCCAATCACCAGCTTGGGACATAAGAGCTTCTCGGAGTGGGGAGCCGCTGGCGATAAAATGAAGGATTCGAGCGAGGCAATCAGCCGCCCGCATTACGTTGGAGTGCCGATGCGTAAGAGTCACGTGGGTTTTGACGATCTGGCGATGGTCGCCCGCGGGCAACGCTGACAAAAGTGAAGGAACAGTGGCGAGGCCACCAATATGATCGTCGGATATCCCACATTTCAGGATGTCTTTTCCCTGGGCGTAACGGGTAAAGAAGGCTCTATGATATTCTTCGAGATAGGTGTCGCGGTGCCAGCTTGGAGTGAGCATAAGCTCGATGTATTTTTCAACCCAATTGGTGGGTTCATAGCCTCCTTTGAGTGAAACTTGGTTGTGAAGCGCTTGGGCGAGCTTAAAATTAACTGTATTTTCTCCCGCCTGAAGGTTCTGGTGATAGTGAATGCCGCGTTGTCCCCAGAAGCGGGCCTGATCGTGCAGAATTTCACCCTTTTCGTTGAGCGGTTTGTATTCGGAGCGCCACAAAATACTGTCGGGATGATGAGGGAGCGGAGGCAGGTAGCGATCGAGATTCGGATAATCCCGATCCAAGGCATCCCGATCGTAATACCAGTGAACCGGCATTGCGAAGGCATCAGCGATCAGTGAACCATTGTAAGCCGCCTGGTATATAGTCATGCGGGACTATCGTCGGTGACTTAGTTTTGTCGCTGGATTTTTGGAACTCCAGATACCACCGATTTTATCACCCTCTTTGAATCCAGTAGGGCAATTAACTAATGATCTCGAGCATTTCACCTGTACTGTCGAGAAATTTAGTCCCGGGCATGCCAAGACGATTGGCCATCGTGACAAAGAGATTTGAGAGGGGGACGTCTGATCCAAAGCGATGATAGGCTCCGTGTTTTAGCCCAAGTTTGTTACCACCAGCTACGACTAGAGGGTAATTTGTGTTATTGTGAGTGGTGCTGTTGCTGCTTCCGTAAAGAACCATGGTGTGGTCGAGGAGAGTGCCCTCATTTTCGCGGGTGTCCTGGAGGCGTTGAAGGAAGTAAGTCAGTTGTTCGGCGCGAAACCGATCCCATTTTCCGAGAGCTTTGGCTCCGCCAGGTTTGTTCCATCCGTGGGCGAGGCTGTGCTGGTTTTTGCCGAAGCCGAGGAGAGATGGAAACTTGGTGGCGATTGAGGTGGCGCCGTTCATGTTGCCCATTTGATAAGTAAGGAAACGAGTCGAGTCGGTCTGGATGGCAAGGAACATTAGGTCGAACATCGTCTTTATCAGTTCGCCGGGAGTCTTGTCATCGGCCTCGAGATGTAATCCGGAGATATCGACCTGTGGTTTCGGGATGTTTAGCCATTTTTCTGATTGCTCGACCCGTTGTTCGATTTGGCGAACGGATTGGAGATACTCGTCAAACTTCTCCTGATCCTGTTTTCCGAGTTTGCGGCGAACGGATTTCGAATGCTCGAGAACAAGATCGAGCATATGGTCGGAGTTTTCGATTTCCTGACGTTTGGAGTCGATGCTTTTGTCTTCTTCGCCAAAGAGTCGGTTATAAACGAGACGGGGATGGTGAAGAGCTGGGACAGGTGTGCCGTTGCGGCTGAACGAAAGAGTGCTAGAGCGAGTAGCTTCGCCAACCCCTCCATCGACCGAGAGGCTGATCGAACGGAAGCGAGTGCTGTCGCCAAGTTTAGCGGCAAGCAGTTGATCAAGGGAAACGGAATTTTTGAGTTGGCCTCCTTTGAGCTCGGCTGCGGTAAGAAAGATGTCAGCGGTGTCGTGTCCGCCGATTTTGCGGCCGTTCGGATGAGAGAGTCCGCCGAGAATTGAGACGTGTTTTCGGAGCGGTTCAAGACATTTGAGACTTTCGTTAAATTGAAAATCACGACCCTCAGTATTGGGAAACCATTGCCATTTTGATTCGGGGTTTTCTTTTCCCTTATTTTTTCTCGGCAGACTGACTCCATATGGAAAGTAGATCGCACAGAAGCGTTTCGGTCGCGGGGATTTTTTGATGTCAGCGCCCATGCACTCGAGGAGGGGAAGGGAGAGAGAAGCTCCAACGCCGTGTAAGAAGGTGCGGCGGGGAAGATGCCAAGATTTACGATTCATGGTTCATTTACTTTGGAATATTTTGCTGGCCACGACCAGATGAATCAAATCTTTGATGCGGTATTCTGATTCGATGAACTTTGAGGTGAGTTCATCCACTGATTGTTCATCGACCAATTCAAGACGACGCCCAAGGGCATAGGTGAGAAGCTTGGTGGTGAAGGCGCGGGCGAATTGGTCGCGGCGGTGCTCGAGGAGATGTTTTTTGAGGCTGTTCATTCCGTCGATCTCCTTGCCGTCGGGCAGGGTTGCTTCTGAGAGAACGGGAAGCTTGATCATGCCTTTTCCTGTCACCTTTTTGCGGAGGATTTGCTTTCGCCAGAGTCCGTCGGCACCAAAGTTTTCGAGAGAGATTCCCCACGGATCAATGCCGCGATGACACTCGTTACAGGAAACTTTCTTACGGTGCTCGGCAAGTTGATCGCGAACCGAGAGTGTGGCAAAATTTGGATCGGTGGAATCGAGACCTGGAACATCGGGAGGAGGGGGGGACGGGGGATCGTCGAGGAGGCGATCGCGGATCCAGACGGCACGTTTGACAGGATGAGAATCTTCTCCGGTGGAATTGCCTAGGAGAACACTACCGTGGGCGAGAATGCCCCCGCGGTGATCATCGGCTTTCAGTGAGACTCGCTCGAAGCGGCTGCCTTTGGGGCCGGTGAGGCCGTAGTGCTTGGCGAGTGCTTCATCCAACATAGTGAAATTGGAATCAAGGATATTGAGAGCGCTTAGGTTCTCTTGGAAGAGTTCACCAAAGAAGTGAATGGTTTCGCCTCGCATCGAAGCTTTGAGGGCGGAGTCAAACTTTGGATAGTAGTTGGGATTGATAGCGACACGCTGGAGGGCTCCGACGTCGAGCCATTGGTCCGCGAATTGCTCAACGAATTGCCACGAACGTTTGTCTGCGATCATTCGCGAAATTTCTTTTTGTAGGACTTTCGGATCCCCCAAAGTTTCTTTTTTGGCAAGACTAAAGAGGCGTCTGTCGGGCATGCTGCTCCAGAGGAAATAGGAAAGGCGGGAGGCTAGCTCCCAGTCGCTAATGGAGCGTCTTGAAGAGCCGGAAGGTTCTATGAGATAGAGGAAGTCAGGCGAAATTAGGACCATCGCAAGAGTCTCGCGAATTGCTTCCTCAAAGGTTTTCATCTTTGGGCGGACTGACATAAAAAACCGAGAGTAGAGAACGATTTCCTCGTCGCGAATAGGGCGGCGAAAGGCCTTGCTCATGAAGTTACGGAGCACTGCTTTTGAATAGACTTCTTCGTTCGAGCGCTGGTTAGATGGAAAAAGTATTGCTTGATGGTGGGCTGGTGGCCAGTCATCGAAGATGGGACCAATGAACTCCATTGAGGAAACTTCAATTTGTGGATAGGTCAGAGGGCCTTTAAGAGCCCTTTGCTTCTTTCCCTTACCCCGGGCTTTGAGTGGTTTATCGCGACCTTCGGCATAGGCATTGTCAAGCCATAGGAGGAGACCAGGGAACTTGCTTTGAGTTTTGCTGGGGAGCGGGAAATTCTCAATGCGTGTTCGAAACTCGACGGTGTGCCAATCTTCGGAGGTGATATCAACCGGGGCAATAAATCCGCGGGGGGCTTGGACATCGGCGCGGTATCCTATAGCGGCGCGGAGTTGAGGGTAACCGCGGCCTTCAGCAAAGTGTGCTCTTACCTTCGCCCGGATCAGGACTTCACCATCTTCGGGGTAATTCATAAGTTTGGCGATAAATTGCTGATCCTTGTCGAGAATGTTGCTGCCCCGATTTTTGTCATTCACGGTTTTTGTGAATTCCTTCTCAAAAAAATCGGGTCGTGAACCGATGACGATGGCTTTGGCTAGTCCCTTGCGGGCGGCTTCTAGATAATATTCCAGCTGAAGGTCCGACATCTGGAGTGTCTCTCCGTTATTACGAAAGCCATCTTCCGAAGGAGTTTCTGGTGGGAGATTTTTGGCGTAGTCCATCTCGATACCGAGTAGGTCGCGCATCGTGTTCTGGTAATCGGTTTTGTTGAGGCGTCGCAGAACGACGCGACCGTCAGTGCCTTTTCGAGTTGCAACGAGGGCGTCGATCTCCTGCGTAATCCAGGAAGTCAGTATTTTAAGTTTTGCGGGGGGCAGCGGGTCCTCTTTCTTTGGCGGCATTTCGGAAAGATTGAGAACGTCCCGGACATCATGCCAAGTTTCGGCAGCAGCGCGATTCTGGAGAAGATTGTGGGAAAGGGTATCGAGCCGAAAGTCGCCTTTTTGCTTCTTTTCGCCGTGGCACTTGAAACAGTGCTTTGCGAGGATGGGCCTGACCTGCTCCTCGAAATTAATCGCAGCCGAGACAGGCAGGTAGAGGAAGTGGAAGAGTATGATTTGGTAGGTCGGGAATCTCATCTTAGGACGATAGTTTTGATACCAAACTTGGAGTGTTACTCTTTCAGATCCGCATTTCATGCTATCTTGGGAATCGAGAAAGATGGATGATGGAATCGGAATGATAAAATGTGAGGTTTTATTTCGTATGTCTTAAATGTTATCAAAATCGATAGTATTTGCGGGAGTTGGGGTGATTGGATTCGGGGTGTTAGGAGTTTGGGTTTTAGGTGACGGTGGGGAAGATGGAAGAGCCACTGATTTTGGAGCGGCACAGAGAACAGCTCGGGGGGTGGACTTCGAGCGCGCTGGAAAAGATCGTCGAACCACTGGAAAATCATTGGGGACAGGAGTGGGACAAAAAAGAATGGGTCGAAATGAAATTATCGAGGTGGGAAAGAGATTGCGCTGGGAATTAAATCCATTGCGACGACGAGCGGCCTTGGGGCGGCTCCTAGAAGGAATGAATGAGGAAAATGCAATGTTGGTCAGGGAGCAGATTGTGCATTTTTCGGAAGAAAGTCCGGAGTTTCGGGATTTTCATTTTGCTTGGGGGGCGATGTCAGGAGTGGAAGCGGTTGAAATTGGGGCAGACACGAAGGAGAAAGATATGGCCGCAACAATGACTGGTTGGGCAAGCATAGATCCGGTGGGTGCCTTGTCTTGGTATGATTCCTTAGAGGCAGATCGGAGAAGGTGTAGGGATGTTACCTTTGGAATGCTGAAGGGATTGGCGAGTTCGGATTTGGTATTTGCAACCGATTTCGCGGTAAGAAAGCTTGAGGCTAAAGACGAGCGCGCTGGGGAGATGTTGGGAGTGGTGAAAGAGAAGATGCTAGAAGTGGAGACCTTGCCGCGGACGGCGGCATGGGCGCTTGAGTTACCGGAAGGCAAAGTGAGGGACGAGACGTTAATGGAAGTGACGGGAGAATTTGTTAAAAGGGAGCCAAAAGAAGCCGCGAATTGGGCAGCGACTTTGGAAGGAGAAGAGGGAGTGCGAATCAAAAAAATCGTCGCGGGAAAGTGGGCGCATGAGGATCCGATCGCCTGTTTGGAGTGGGCCCGGAAGCTTCCGGATGGACAGGGTAAGAATGCTAGTATCGGAGAGGTTGTCCTAGAATGGACAGGGCAGGATCCTGACGCGGTGTATGAGTTTTTAAACGGGATGTCTTATACGAGCGAGCGAGATGCAGCCATTGAGGCGTTTTCGGCGCGAATTTCTGGAGATGACCCGCACTCAGCGATTGCGTGGGCTGACGAGATTCAAGGCAGCGAGGCGCGGAGGGCTGCGATAATTCGTGCGGGTAGAGCATTAATGAAGCAAAGTGGTGAAGAGGGACGTCAGTGGCTGCAGGAGAGCGGACTGACCGAGGAGGTGCAAAGGGAAATTCAAAAGTAGGTGCTTTGGATGGGCATTCTAGGAGTTTAGGTTCGGGAACCATAAAATTTTGGAAGTTGCGCCAATTAGCGTATTTTATCACGCAAGTTCTGCTGCGATAGAGTCGACGAGGAGAGGTCCGTCGTTGATGAGTTGGAGGTGGGTTCTTGTTTTTCTGACAAGGTGGTTGATGGAATCGAGGTTGGTGCTAGGCGAGAGGTATTCGATAGGGAGGCCTTCCGTGGTTCGGAGCTGGAGGGCGATACGCTCGAGGCGCCAGGCTTCGTCATCTAGAATTTCAATTGTTTCTTGAGCGTGGCCAATCGAGGCAATTCGCTTTAGATATTCAGGGGTGTCACAAACGTTCTGGTATCGAGTTCGGTTTAGGGTGGAGACAGCGGAGGGACCGAGGCCGAGATAGTCGTTGCCGATCCAGTATCCTTGGTTGTGGTGGGAACGTTTCCCGGGGAGAGCATAGTTGGAGGTTTCGTAATGTTCGTAGCCAGCGGAGGTTAGGATTTCTTCACCGAGCGAAAACATTTCAGCGTTTAGATCAGGGTCGTCGTGGTAGTCGCCAGTTTGAAATTTTTCGAAGAAAGCGGTGTCCTCTTCATAGGTAAGATTATAGGCGGAAATATGGTCGGATTGTAGGGCGAGGGCTTGTGTGAGAGTGTCTTCCCAATCGAGAAGTGATTGGCCTGGGACAGAGAAAATGAGGTCGATATTGACCTCGAGGTCGGAGGCTTCGCGAAGGAGGTGGACCGAGGTGATAGCTTGCATAGGTGAGTGTTCGCGGCCGAGAGTTTTGAGATGTGTGCCAAGAAAGGACTGAACGCCTAGGGAAACCCGGGTGACGCCAAGATCTTGGTAAAGCCGGGCAGTTCGGGAGGTGAAGGTTGCCGGGTTGGCTTCAAGTGTGACTTCCTCGATGGCGGAGAAGTCAAGGGTTTCACGAAGGTCGGTGAAGAGGCGTCGGAGGTGGGTGGGAGAGAGCATAGAGGGCGTTCCGCCGCCGAAGTAGATCGTTTTGAGAGGGGGAAGGTTTTTTTGTGATGCGAACTGGGCTTCTGCTAGAACGGCGTCGACAAAGGCTCCAAGGTCGGTTTTTCCGGGGGTGTGCTTGTAGAATGAGCAGTAGGGGCAGATCCGATGGCAGAAAGGGATGTGGAGGTAAAGGTGCACTCGTGGAAGATTGAACATTGAACATTGAACTCTCAACGCTGAACTGGGAGAAGTGGGAAGGAGAAATGAACGGGGAATTAAGTCGGAAGGTTTTGAAGGATGTATCCCGTTCTTTTTATCTGAGTTTGCGTTTTTTACCAAAGGGGTTTCGGGCTCCAACGAGTGTCGGGTATTTGCTGGCTCGGGCGAGTGACACGATTGCGGATGCGGGGGAACTCGGAGTTGAGGAACGCCGTGATTTGTTGGCGGGGTTTGTGGAATTCGTTAGTCAAGGAAAGTGTTTTGAGATGCCCAAAGTTGGCGGACTCCCAGAGGGGGAACAGGTTTTGATGTCGAGGCTGGGTGATTGTTTGGCAGCGCTGGAAAAGCTACCGGATTGGCAGCAGGATTCGGTTCGGAAAGTGGTTGGGATTATCACTGCAGGTCAATGTTGGGATCTGGATCGTTTTGCTGGCGAAGGGGTGGTCTGCTTGGAATCGGATGATGAGCTGAGAACATACACCTATCAAGTGGCTGGATGTGTGGGGGAGTTTTGGACGGAGATTGGCGTTGGAAATGGGCGGGATTTTGCGCTGGCTTCAGAAGATGAGATGATGAGGTGGGGTCAGGCGTATGGGCGTAGCTTACAGTTAATTAATATCTTACGGGATGTGCCGGCGGATCAGAAGAATGGGAGATGTTATTTGCCGGGGGCAGGGACACGAGAGCAGTTGTTGTGGGAACGGCAACGGTGGATCAAGGAAGCTCGCGAGGGTTTGGATCAGGCGGAGCGATATGCAAGATCGTTGAATGGCAAACGGATGCGTTTTGGGACGATTTTACCGGCCATGATTGGGCGCAAAACTTTGGACCGATTGGAGGTGGTCTCGTGGGAGGACTGGGAGGCAGGGGTGAAGATTTCGCGTAAAGAAGTTTATGGTATGATGGCAAAGGCAGTGAGGTTCGCGGTTTCATGATAGGCGACGTCATTTGGCGGTCTGCAGACGCATTAGCATCATAGAAAGTCCCGCTTATGATTCACTGAGCCCTGTTGCGCAAGGTCACCTTTCTAGGAACTGGGATTATTAGGTCGCTAATATGCCTTGAATTAATCTGCCAAGAGTTCGCGTATGTATGGAGTGTAGAGCTCGGGTTCGAGGAGAAAGGAGTCGTGGCCCTTCGCGGAATGGACTGTGATGTGAACGGCATCCACTGAGGCTTCTTCGAGGTGTTTGACGACCTCGGCCTGTTCCTCAGGATAGAAACAGAAATCCGAGTCGATTGAGAAGATGAGGAATTTGTGTCCGGCAGCATTGCAGCGGGTGAAGAGATCTTCGGGAGAAGTCGCATCACCCTCGAGAACGGCGTTGTAACGTGACCACATGTCTATGATACGAAGGTAGGTATTGGCATCAAAGCGCTCAGTGAATTTCTTCCCCTGATGAAGCATATAACTTTGGAAGGTGTCGCGAACCTGATACCATGAGAGCATTTCTTCTTCGTGAAGAAGGTCGCGCCGTGCGCGTTTTTCGAAGGTGTCTAGATGGACAAATGTTTTATGCGAGATCATTCGCGCGAGCGCTAGACCAATGCGTGGGTGTTCGGATCCATAGTAATCGCCACCGTTAAAATGCTTGTCGTTTTCAATGGCGAGAATTTGTTCGAAGAGGATGAGTCGGTTTAAGACGGTGGTTTTAAAACCGCTGGCGATGGCGATGACACGGTTAACTTTTTCGGGGTGACGTGTTGCAAAGGTAAGAGTGCAAAGGCCGCCGACCGATGGGCCGACGACAGAGTGAAGTTTGCTAATCTTGAGGTGATCTAAGAGCGGGATTTGAGCATCTACGAGATCGGAGACATTTAGGTGTGGGAAAGTTGATCCAAAAACTTTTCCGGTTTCGGGATTGGTGCTGGATGGTCCGGTGGAGCCGTAGCAACCGCCCAGATAATTGGCACAGATCACAAAAAAACGATCGGTATCGATCGCTTTACCTGGGCCGACTATGTTGTCCCACCAACCGTCGTGTAGTTCCTCGGTCCAAAGGTTGCAGGACTCTGGTGCTTCGGGATGATTTCCGCTGACATGGTGGGTTCCGGATAGGGCATGGAAAATGAGGACAGCATTGGAGCGGCCCTCATTTAGAGTTCCCCAGGTGGCGTAAGCAAGTTGAGCAGAGGGAATGCGTCCGCCGTCACGAAGGGTGAGATCCCCGAGAGAAATGAGAGAGCTTTTGGTGTCGGCCACACTGAAACAAAGACTGAAATGAAAGATTTTAAAACCCTAAACCCGAAAATGGAGTAGGTCTCTGTTTCTAAATGAGCTTTTAAGGGCTGTCGAGTCACTGACTAAGTTACCCAAGAATGATCGGATTCTAACGGTAACAGCGGCAAGTGGTTTCATGAGTTTTAACTTAGGAGTGCGAATTGGTGTTCCTCATTTTCTGCGGATTAACTCCATGCCCTAAAAGAATTGGGGACTAATTTACTTTAGAGTTTCAATCAGGTGGAAAGTCGATTTTCTTACTAGAGTGATTGCTTTCAAGGAATGGGATATTGTCTGTAAAGCCTTGGAGGAGGGACGGCAGTCTCTGATTCTACGCAAGGGTGGGATTCACGAAGGACGCGAGGGGTTTTCCTTTGCGCACGATGAGTTTGTGCTATTTCCAACGCGCTTCCATGCGCAGGGTGAATATGTAAAGATCCCTAGTGTGGTGGCGAAACCGGAATGGGAGATCGGTGACGAGGTGGTGATCAATTCAAAAGTGAAGGTTACAAAGGCGGTGACGTTGACTGATTGGAATGAAGTGGCGGCTCTAGCTGACCAGCATATTTGGACTGAAGACACGATCAGGGACCGCTTTTTCTGGGAAGGGAAGGGGATGGCTTCGGGGAGTATCCACGTAGCTTACGTGGAGGTTGAGAAGCTGAACGATCCGGTCCGGTTTGATTATTCAAAAAAGCACGGGGGATGTCGGAGTTGGGTCGAGATCGATCTTTGAAATCCGGTTTTTTTACCCTTGGAATAAAGCCTAGGATCTGTCGTTTTTAGTCGTCGACGTTGAAGCCGGCTTCTTCGAGTGCAAGGGTGGCTGCGCCGACCATGCCGGCTTCATTGCCGAAGCGCGCTGGGAGAAGACGCAGGTTTTCTTTGAAGGCTGGGCTGAGTTGTGCACGCAGGTGTTTTTCGAGCGGGTCAAAGAGCAAACTGCCGGCCTTGGCGACGCCGCCTCCGAGGATGATGGCCTCGGGGTTAAGAAGCCAGCAGCAGTTCATGAGGGAAGTGGAGAGCATTTTGGCGACTTTGTCCCAGATGCTCAGGGCTATTTTATCGCCTTGTTGGCCAAGGATGGAAAGATGGGCGGGGTCGCACTCAGACCTTTCACGAGGGTTGCCAGCTTCAAAATAGGCAGCATGAGCTAGATCAGTGATTTGTTGATTTCCAACATAGTCTTCAAGCGAGCCGCGGTTGCCATAGGCTCCGTCGGGTCCTTGGTAGTCTATGGAGGTTTGTCCGAGTTCGCCGGCGACGAAATCGGCGCCGCGGACCATGCGGCCATCGACGACAATCCCGCCCCCAACTCCTGTTCCTAGGGTAAGGGCGACGAGGTGATTCATCCCTCGGCCGGAGCCACGTTTCCACTCGGCGTATGCCATGCAATTGGCGTCGTTCTCGACCGTAACAGGGAGATTGGAGAGCTGGTTGAGCTCCCGTTTGAGATAGATGCGCTGCCAACCTTTTACGTTGGTGAGATTGTGAACCATTCCCGTGGGAAAATCGACAAATCCGGGCATCCCGACACCGATGGCTTCGATACGGGGATGTTTAGAGCGAAGATCTTTGATGGTTTCATGAATGCGCTCAATAAGCGGATGAGCGCTTTCGAAGTTCTGGGTTTCGATACGCGGGGCTTCTTCGATAAGATTGCCACGATAGAGGACGCCGGTTTTTACCGAAGTTCCGCCGAAGTCAATGCCGATGGCCAAAGGGAGATCGCTCATAAGTTTGGGGAAGGTTAAAAGAAATGAGAGAGCAAAGAACGCTCTTTCTTGAAAAATTCAGTGATTCGAGGCTCCGATGGCTTGAATTCCCTTCATCGTCAAGTCTTGGTCGATGATGTCGATGTCCGCAATTCCCTTGCCAATAAGTTCGGCATCGCCTCCGGTGGCAAAGATAGTGGGGTTTCCACCAAGTTCCGCCCGGATTTTGTTCAGGATTTCTCGAATGAGACCCCGATAACCAATGACTGCCCCTATTTGCATGGCTTCTTCGGTGCTGCGTCCGATAGCGGAGCCTGGTTCTTCAAGCCGAATGGCGGGAAGAAGGGCAGTCTTTTGATGAAGATAATCGCGGAGTGAGGCGGTGCCGGGGGCGATGACGCCACCAAGATAGGATCCGGCCTCTGAAATAACGTCAAAAGTGACAGCGGTGCCGAAGTCAATTACGATCGCCGGGCCTTGGCGATTTAGGATGGCGGCTGACGCGTTGGCGAGACGGTCTGCGCCGATTTTGGAAGGATCGGGATAGTCGATAGTGATGGGCATCTTGGAGTGATGCGAGATGAAGTGAATGGGTTGATCAATGATAGTTCTTATGAGAGCTGTGGCGTCGGGGACGACAGAGCAGAGGGTTACCTTTTGAAAATCCCGACCTTGTAGTGCGTCTTCGATGGATTTTTTGGAAAGGTCTGAGGTTGGGATGATTGCGCGCCATTCAGAGATTTCGCCATTTAGGGTGAGGGCGAATTTTGTCCGGGTGTTTGAATTATCGATGAGAAGATGCACGATAGGGTGTGGAGCGGGGCTCAGTGTTCCAGGTGGCAGTTTGGAGACATCCCTTGGTGTTATTGAACCTCAAGGATTTCAACCTCGTATCCGTCGGGGTCGGTGATGAACGCCATTTTGCGTTCGCCTGATGAGAATTTTTCCTGCCATCCGTCAGGCCAGATTTCGATTCCTTGATTCTCAAGATTTGCGCAATACTTAACGATGTCCGAAACACCAACGCAGGTGTGCATGAGGTCATCGGGAACAGCAACCTCGTAATCAGGGGAGTAGGTAAGCTCTAGGAAGTGTTCGTTGTCAGGAAGGTGCATGAAGGCAAGCTCATTGCCTTGAGGTGATTTTTTCTGCTGCCCGAGTTTGAAGCCGACTTTTTCGTAAAATGCTATCGATCCAGCTGGTTCGGAGACGCGAATACGCGTGTGGAGGAACTTAATCATGGGGCGGAGTCTGTCGTGAAGTGAGAGGAGTGTGAAGTGTGTAGTTGCGGGAGGGCGGGGGAAGGGTTAGAGATCCTCCGTCTTGAGATCGTTTAGTTGGACCCTTGCTCTTAGGTATTTGAATCCTCTGCGCACTTTCGTGTCGATTATTACCCTAATTTCCCTACTTGGTGTGTCTTTCGGGGTCATGGTTTTGATTGTGGTTCTGTCAATTCACAATGGGTTCGAGCGGAATTTGAAGGATACCTTGTTAGGACATTCTCCGCATATTTCGATTCAATCCAGCTACGGGACAATTTCCAATTGGGAGGAAATGGAGGTTTCCTTGGCTAAGCAGGATGAAGTGGAATCTGCTTTCGCGTTGGTGGAGGGGTTCGTTTTACTGGATTCGCGGGCCTGGCAGCGACCTTCCTATTTCAGAGCTTTTAATACGGAGAACGAGGGGCAGATCAGAGCTTTGGAGAAAATGCTCGATCGAGATAATTTTCCGGATAGCACAGTAGATTTCAATCCAGCTCAGGGCGCTTCCGCTGGAACCGCGCCTGATTTAGCTCCGGACTCAGCGCAACAAAGTGGCGAGATCGATGCCCCGACCCTTACTCCTGTTGACGGCGCGAATTTCGCACCCGGTGACACGGGAGAGCTTTATGGGAATCGTTACGTGGTAGTTTCGAGTGAACTAGCCAAGTCGATTGGGTTGAAGGTGGGCGATGAGATACGGATTATTGCAGCAAGTAACCTCGATGAAGTAATGGCAGTTTACAATGTTCCAAAGCAGCGGGTTTGGGAGCTTCACCCTGATATTTTTGAAGATTTTGAGGGAAGACTTAAGAAGATTTTTGAAACTTCTGGTGGGGAAGAGAAGGCCCTAAGCCTCGAAGTGACGAATGCTTATCAGATTTTTCAACAACTCCTTCCGATGGTTGTCTCGACTCCCAACGGTGACGTTGAAACAGAAGGGGTAGAAATGCGTCCAGCGGAGCGAGAGATTGTGCGAGATATTCTAGACCGACTTGATTTTGTGGACCGGCGGGAAGGTGGTCATGACTATTTCGAAGCAGGAACCAGAGACCTAATCTTAGGTGGCTTGAAAGAGCTGCGTGAACTAGACCTAGAAAAAGCCGACAACGAGGCTTTTCGGAAAATTGAAAAATTTGTAGTGCCGAAGGAGCTGAAAATTCAGGGGATCTACTCCGATAGCGAGAGGTCAAAGGGGCCTGATCTTTTTATCCCGATCACAATTGGAATGGAGCTGAAGGGGCTACGAGGTGAGGTTGAAACAATTGGTCTGCGGATCGAGGATCCCTATAAAGCCGAGGAATTCGCGATCAATTTACAGAAGAAGTTGGGCAATGACTGGATTGTAAGAAGTTGGATGAAAACCCATGCCGAGCGATTTCAGTTGGTTAAAACCGAGAAGATTATGATGAGTTTTGCACTTTCGTTTATTACACTGCTCTCTGCCTTCAGTATTATGGCTGTGATGTATACCGTAACAGTGCAGAAGCGCCAAGAAATCGGAGTCATGAAAGCGCTGGGCGCGCGCCCTTCTCAGATTGTGCGGGTCTTTGTTTATCAGGGGTTGATCGTGGGAATCGGTGGGGCGATTTTTGGATTGGGGTTGGGATTGTTAGCGATTCGTTACCGGGAAGGAATCATGGCGATCATTCGGGGGTTTGGAATTGATCCCTTTCCACCGGAATTTCACGGAATGAGCGAGTTGCCGGCGGAGATCATGGGGAGTCAGCTTTGGGTAATTTGCGTGGTCGCAGTGATTTTATGTCTGTTTGCAGCTTTAGTTCCGGCTTTGATGGCTGCGTTCCGTGATCCTGCTAAATCACTTCGTAATCTCTAGCGGCCATGATTCTCTGGATTATCCAAGACGGAAAAAAAACGGGTCCTTTTGAGGACTACGAGGTTCGAGAAATGATTCATGAGGCTAAGGTGAATCGCCAGACTAAGATCTGGCACGAAGGGGCCAATAGCTGGATTTCGGCCTGCGATCTGGGGGTCTTGGCCAGTGAGTTTGAAAAACCGGAAGAAGAGAAGCGGGAGGTCATTCAGATTCGTCCCGCTCCATTCCGGGCTTGGCCAAGGCTGGGGGCCCGGGTGATTGATTTCATGATTTACAGATCGATCCTACACTTCTTATCGATTGCATTCGACGTCAACTTGATGGGGGGTGTTGATTCTTCGGGATGGT
The DNA here is from genome assembly GCA_029242935.1 of Akkermansiaceae bacterium. GTDB lineage: Bacteria > Verrucomicrobiota > Verrucomicrobiia > Verrucomicrobiales > Akkermansiaceae > SW10. The sequence continues at coordinate 90,950 of JAQWSX010000103.1, read as the reverse complement.
TAGTAGTTGGGATCGTTTTGCCGGTCATTTTGATGGAAGCTGCAATGGTTGGATCGATAGGCTATACTCCTGGAAAGTGGCTTTTGGGATTGAGGGTGGAGACGGTTGAGGGACAAGGCCTCTCGATAGGTCAGGCTTTTGTTCGCTCAATGAGGGTATGGGTGCTGGGTATGGGAATGTTTTTACCCCTCATGATGATAATCGGATTCTGTATGAGCTTGTGGTTTGGTAAGAAAAAGGGGGGGATGCTTTGGGATTTACAGAGCGGTTTTCAAGTTAAGGGGGGGCAGCTGACTCCGAAGCAAATCGTTTTCTTTTGGGTCATCTTAACGCTCATAATTGTCGCTAACATTCTCCCGTATCTTTCTGAGGTTTTAGCGGGGGACGAACAAGCGCTGCGGGACAAGATGCTACGAAAGCGCTGAGGATTTTCGGGTGAGAAGTCGGAAGTGATTCTTGCGTGAAGAAGGGGTATTGCGTATCAATCATCCGTGCCTGGTATTGTTTACTTTGATCTTGAGACCCAGCGGAGTTTTGGGGATGTGGGAGGTTCGGCTCACAAGGATAAAATGGGAATGTCGGTTGGGGTCACTTATGCCACTGAGACCGGTCGGTATCATATATTTGACGAAGACAATGTTGCTGATTTGGTCGAACAACTCATTAAGGCGGACCTTGTCGTAGGCTACAACCACGTACAATTTGACTACCCAGTGCTGCAAGCTTACACGATCTATGATTTGGCGTCGCAGACTGTGAACTGTGACATGATGCTAGATATCGAAGAGATTCTTGGACATCGCCTCAAGCTGGATGCTGTAGCGCAAGCTTCGCTGAATGCCAGTAAAACCGCCGATGGGTTGGATGCCTTAAAATGGTGGCAGTTGTATAAAAAAACCGGTGATTTAACTCATAAGTTAAACATCGCCGAATATTGTTGTTACGATGTCAAGGTGACGAAGGAGGTTCACGAATTTGGCCTTGAGCACGGGATCGTGAAATACGGTGATCGTCATGGTAACGAGCAAGAGGTCATTGCCTCGTGGAAAAAGTAACGGCACCGAAGGGTTGATCTCCGATGACGACCGAAGAAACCGTCAAGCATCGTCCTTCCCCTGCCTTAGGAAAATTCAAAGTGAATCGGGGCCCTAGTTTGGCACGAGAATCTCGGAGCCACCGGCGAGGATCGTGGTTTTTGGAAGATTCCAGCCGTTCAAAGAATTGAGGAATTTGGTGTTGGTTCCATGCCTAGAAGCGAAGGCTTCAAAGGTGATGACATCAGTGAGAATGATTGATTTTGTGGCCGAAGACGTCCCGCGTTCTCCGATAACTGGAGGTTGCGGGAGATTTTTGGGATATTCGAGAGCTGGATTGGCAGTGATCTCCGAAGTCGCAGCAGGAACTGGTGGCTTTGGAGTTAATTTATCAACCTGTGGTTTTTCACTTTCCTTGACGACCACGACCTCCTGCCTTGTCGTAAGGCGGGAAGCGACCGCGGCATTGCCAGAGATCCTGAGCTTCTTGCCTGGCGAGAGAAGATGAATATTTACATTTGGATTGAGAGCACGCAGTTCTGCCAGGTTCATCTTATGACGCCGCGCGATCGAGTAAAAAGTGTCACCGCTGGCGATGACATAGTCAGTGCTCTTAACCGAGTTGGTCGAGATGGGAGTGGATACCAGTCCTGAGATGATGATTTTTTCGCCGACCCTCAATTTTGTGGGATCGGTGATTTTGTTCCAACTCATAACGTCTGAGACAGGAACCTCGTTGTTGCGAGCGATTGAGTGAAGGGTTTCTCCGGGCTTGACGATATGTCTTCCGACTGCAGAAGCACTGAGTTTACTCCTAAGCTCGTGCAACTCTTTTTGAATCTCGGCGAGTTGCTTCTCCTTGTTCGAGATTTGTGAATGCAGGGAAGCATGATTCTGACCAAGAGAGGTCAGGGAAAGCGCTGCAATGAACGAAGATGTAAGAGTGAAATTCCTCATAGCTCTTTGACGCTAAACGGATCCTAACAAGTCGGTCAAATTTATTTTTAATATTTGTTAATAAGATGATTAGTATTTGAAAAAAAACTGTAGTTATTGAGGCATCGAAATTTCGAGGATGTCGAGATCCTCGAAATTTTTCCACTTTTCTTTCTAAGAGGCGTCGCGCCTTGCACGTTATTGGTATACCAATTTCCAAAATGGCGGAAGGAACTGAAGACACTCTCACGGCTCGCGAAAATTTCGTAAGAGCGGCACTCATTGAGTTTGAGTCACCGCTGATAGGGTATGCGACGACCTTTCTTCACGATGTGGAACGGGCTCGGGATGTGGTGCAGGAAACCTTTATTAGACTTTATCAGCAGGATATCGATAAGGTTAAAGATGGGTTGAAAGCATGGTTATTCACAGTTTGTCGGAATCGTGCCCTCGATGTGATTCGTAAAGAGCGCCGAATCACAGGACTAGAAGAAGAGCAAATGGCGCGTCTCCCGTCCCAGCGCAGGACCCCCTCTGAGCGGGCTGACCTTGAAGAACGTATCGGCCAAGTTCACGAAGCTCTCAGTCGTCTTTCGGAAAATCAACGTGAGATCATTCTTCTGAAATTTGAGCAAGGGCTAACCTACGAAGAAATGAGTAAAGTGACCGGCCTGAGTTCTGGCAATATTGGATTTCTTCTTCACACGGGACTCAAACGTCTCCGTGGATTTTTACCTGACGATCTCGTCCAAAACCTTACCCCTCAGATTGCCTGAAATATGAAAATGACTCCTGATGATCCCGCTTTGACGGCTTATGTTTTAGGCGAACTTGGTGAAACCGAATCGACTGAGCTTAATCGTGCTCTTAAATATGACGAAAATCTTCTTAAAGAAAAGGAGGCGCTTGCGGCTCTGAGTGGGCTGCTTGCCGATATTCTTGGAGCCGGGTCATACTCGCTTGGAGAAGAACGAATAGCTGAAATCCACAAGGCGGGCCAGCTTCCGGATTCAAATATTCTTGTGCTGGAAAATCGGAGGCGATCCCGCAGGCAGTCTTTTCTTGCGGTGGGGGGAGTGGCTGCGGTGGTTCTTACTGGATTCGTGGCTTTGTCCCAATTTGACGTTGGTCAACCCAAGATGGGAGTTGACGGCAATGGCGGCCGAGTAACTGAAGAATCAACCCCTGCGGGAAGAGCCGAAAATCTTCCGGGTGAGGTGGTGATACGATCTGCTGAAGGAGTAGCGATTCCTCTTGGGATTTCTAAAGCGGATCCATCCTTCGTTGAAAAGGCGCTCCTCGAAAATGGTCAATTGCCTGAGCGTGAACGCTTTAAAATAGCGGATTGGGTGAACCTTAGTGTGGTAGAATTTGAACCGCTAGTGGTGATGACGGATCTTGAGGGGTACTTTGAAAGTGGTCTCTGTCCGTGGGATTCCACCAAGTCTCTCTGGATGGTCAGCCTCCGTTCAGCGAATGGTCATACGATTTCGCCGGCTACTAAATTAGTCTTTGATCCGGAATTCGTAGAAAGCGCCTACTTGGTTGGTGGTGGTGGAACTCGGGGAAATAGGCCTGTGAAATCAGGGGAGTTCAATTCGTCCCAGATTTTCCTATACGAGTTGGAGATCAAAAAAGAAGGCGGTCAGCTAGGCTCATTTTCGATCTCTGCTGATCATGATGAGAGTGGTTACGTCCCGATTTATGGCCCGCAGCGGATTCAGGAAAATCCAACTGTGGGTTTCAGGGCTGCGGTTGTTCTTGGTGGTTTCGCCCGGTGGGCCGCATCTGATTCCAGGGAAAAGGAAACCCTTTTGCTGCTTGCGCGCGAAGCGAGAGAGCTCATGGCACTTAAGGAGGTGACCGATGAATCCTGTCGGTATGCCTTGGATGTCATCCTCCAGTCGGAGGAAACGCTAAATCGCTAAAACGACGGCGACCTACATCATTCCGAGCTTCATCTTTCCCTCCTCTGAAATCATGTCCTGATTCCACGGGGGATCCCAAACGAGCTCGACACGTGCTTCATTAATCTCGCTAAGCGACATGATCCGGGCTTGAGCATCGGCCGCTATGACTGGGCCCATTCCGCAACCGGGAGCGGTTAGGGTCATTTTGACATCCACATCAGTTCCAGAGTCTACTTCCGAGAGTGTGCAATCGTAGACCAAACCAAGATTGACGATGTCGACAGGAATTTCCGGGTCAAAGACCTGTTTCATTTGATGCCAGACCTGCTCTTCAAGGCTGGCATCGGTAAGGCGATCGGCTTCCGCTTGCTTCTCCTGTTTTTCGTCAGGATCTACTCCAAGGGCGTCGGCATCACTCGAAGAAATTCGGGCCAAACCTGCCGAAGTCGCTACGGTGTAAGTGCCTCCCAAAGTTTGGGTGATAACCACCGGAGTCCCGGTGGGGAGCGTGATGGTGTCTCCGGATGGGATCTGGATCGCGTCGACTTCGCGGGTAAGGCTGACTTCTTCGTGCATAATATTATGGTGAAGAGGATCGTTGAACACGCCGTTGGTGCAATGGTTTATTTTACCTTTTGCGGTTTGATCTTTTTGAAGGCCTTCGTTGAAGGGACGGGCTCACCAATTTTCTCGACCGGATGGGTGTAAAGATATTTCCATACCGGATCATGCATGAGTGTTCCGTCCTTGCCTTTAAACGATCGACTTCCCGGAGTCACTGAACTGTGGGCGCGGTTGGCATCGTTTTTGACATCGAAGTTTGTGATGAGGCGTCGGGTGCTTCCGTAAGGCGGGCTACTTTTGTCGACATCAACGATTGGTCCAAACTTGTGGAGCCCAAGCATTTCCCACGAGCGTTGGTAGTGGAATTGATCCCAGCCCATGTCTTGAGTGTGGCTGAATCCAAAGAAGCGGTTTGCTGGAGTTTTCGAGGGAAGGGCCTGCCAGGCTTGATATTGGTCCCGGGGACCGCAAAGGGCGACGACGCGGGCTACTTTGGTATGCTTGGCAAGTCGGGATGCGGTCGTGGATCCATGGGAGGCTCCGGTTAGAATTACTTTTTCCCAAATTAGATCGGTCTTATTCGGATTCAAAAATTGCCCCCAATTTCCTTCAGGATTCTCTTTTTCAAGATACTTAACGAAGTTGAGCGAGCGTCCCTTGATGCTATCCCTCACTGGAATATTGGCTTCGTCACTGTGATCCTCGCCGGTTGCAGCTTCAAGTCGCATATCACCTCGGCAATTTTCCGAGACCGGTCGCTGTTGGCAGCATTTTGAAAACCATTGCCGAGCGTAGTGAACCTGGATGGCGTGAATACCATAAGAATTCAAGCGGTCAAGAAGTCCCTGGTTTGGGGCCATGAGCCAAATCGCTAGCCTCCCCTTCGAGGCAATTCGAGTATCAACACAAGCGTTTTGAATGTCTTGTGGTTTGCCCGAGCTATTTTGGAGAACGAATCCGATCGTAGGGTAGGACTTTACTTTCGGATCGATCTTGCTGGCGCGTATTTGAATTTTGTATTGCTGCCCGTCCGCGAGAATAGGAGGTGAAAGGAGGAGAAATAACAGAGTGCGAATGAGCATAAGGTCAAAACGCTGATCGCGTGCTTATTCTTGCAGGCTCTTCGACTGGTCAAAGGGGCCTGATTATCCTCAAAATTACTGGGATAAACGAAAATTCTGATAATTAAGGCCTTACGCCCATCGAGGGCGCAGACAGATGAAGAGAAATCGAAACAGTGTCCTATTTTTTGCGTTCAGTCTGAGTTTGGGCCTTCTTTTTTTTGAGGTTTTTCTTGAGACCCAAATGGTAGATCGTGATCTGGCTGTAGGTTTCGCCGGGCCGGAGAACCGGTGAGGGAAATTCCTTTTGATTCGGTGAATCAGGGAAGGTCTGTGACTCGAGGCAGAAAGCTGATCGGTGTGCGTAGTTTTTACCGCCTTTTCCTTTTAGATCATCTAGGAAATTTCCAGTGTAGAACTGGATCCCCGGTTCGGTGGTTCTTACGGTAAGAATTCGACCGCTGGTCGGCTCGGTAACGACTGCTGCTGTTACCATTTTTCCATCGTCTGCTTCTTTGAGGATAAAGTTGTGATCGTATCCTATTCCGTTTTTGAGTTGCTCATTTTCTTCATCGATTCGTTTGCCAATTTGGGTGGACTTTCTGAAGTCAAACGGCGTCCCTTCGACTGGGGCGATACCAGTTGGGATTGAAGTTGCATCGATAGGGTTATAATGTTCGGCGTTGATTTTGATGCGATGCTGGAGATTGGTTTCGCTGCCTTCTCCGGCAAGGTTAAAGTAACTGTGATTGGTTAGATTGAGAATAGTCGGTTTGTCGGTGGTGGACTTGTAACGGATGCGGAGGGCATTGTCTTGGGTCCAGGTGTAAGTCACTGAATTATTCAAGGTCCCGGGGTATCCTTCTTCGCCATCGGGACTGGTATATGTCAGGGTTAAGTTCGGATTGTCGCCCATATTTCCGACCCTTGCTTTCCAGATCTGTTTATCGAAACCCTTGAGCCCACCGTGGAGATGGTTAGGATCGTTATTGGTGGCGACTGAGTATTCTTTGCCATCCAAAGTGAATTTTCCCTTCGCGATTCGGTTCGCGTATCGTCCGGTGATGCAACCGAAGTATGGACTCTTCTCAACATATTCAGCAACGGTGTCGAAACCGAGGACGACGTCGCCCATTTTACCATCTTTGTCAGGAACAATGATAGAGGTCACGGTGCCGCCGTAGTTCGTGATGGAAACTTTGGCTCCTGATTCATTTGTGAGAGTATAAAGCGCAACAGGTTTTCCGTCGACTTTGCCAAAGGGCTTTGAGGTCACGGAGAATTTAGCGGCGGAGGCAGCAAAAGGGAGAAATGCGCAGAGAGTGAGGGTCTGTTTGTTCATAATAAGTAGCGGCGTTCGTGTATGAGGATTTTCGATTAATGGATTACTATACTGCGATCTCCAATTCCCTTTGAGAAGCTTACTTTTACCGTTTTCTTGCCCCGGCAATCATTGATGGTTTTATTGAATTTCCTCCCCCTTCTAAATGCCCTAGCGGTCCAGTGTTCGTTGCAAAGTAGATTTCGACCTTTGGCAAATAAGCTGATAAGGAGACCTATGATTGAAGGATTAGACTGGGTCGTGATCGTAGTGTCGCTGGCAATTAGTTTGGGAATTGGCTGGTGGGCCGCCAAAAAAAATACCGGTAATACCGAGAGTTTCTTTCTGGCTGGCCGTTCCATGCCATGGTGGTTGCTTGGAGTGTCGATGGTTGCCACGACCTTCGCGGCCGATACTCCAACCCTGATTACTGACTGGGTGAGAACTGAGGGAGTTTCAAAGAACTGGCTTTGGTGGTCTCTTGTTTTTTCTGGAATGCTGACCACCTATGTCTTTGCCAGACGTTGGCGTAGGTCCGGAGTGATGACCGATGTAGAATTTTACGAGTTAAGATACTCCGGGCTCGGAGGTCAGATTTTGCGAGCCTACCGGGCCTTGTATCTCGGGTTGTTTTTTAACGTATTTATCATTGCGGTGGTCTCCTTGGCGGCGATTAAGATTTTGGGAGTTTTGATGGGGTTGGATGCCTGGCAGACCATTCTGCTAGGTGCCGGAGTGACCATGCTTTACAGCGTCGCGGGTGGATTGCGCTCTGTTTTGCTGGTAGATTTTTTCCAATTCGCCTTAGCGATGGTAGGGTCAGTAGCTGCGACGATTTACATTTTAAACATGGATTCGATCGGTGGCCTCGATGGTCTTTTTGCTCATGAAGCAGTGCAAGCCAAGATGAGTATCATTCCGTCCAAGGATTCGAACTGGGTCGAGTTTTTCATCATACCAATTGCCCTAATGTGGTGGACTAGTTATTATCCGGGGGCCGAACCGGGGGGCGGTGGATATATTGCACAGCGGACTTTAGCGGCGAAGGACGAAAAGCATGCTACAAAGGCCAATCTATTTTTCAATGTTGCCCACTATGCCTTAAGGCCATGGCCATGGATTTTGGTTGCTCTTGCTTCTTTAGTGATTTTCCCAGACTTGGAATCGATCGATCAAGCCTTTCCAAATTTAGACGATGGAAAGCTTGGGCACGATGTCGCTTATCCAGCCATGATCGCCCAACTCCCGGCGGGATTGAAAGGAGTTGTGCTAGCTTCGTTAATCGCTGCCTACATTTCTACTCTTTCGACTCAGGTGAATCTGGCGTCGTCCTACCTTACCAAGGATTTTTGGAAGAGATTCTGTAATAAAAACGCTGGTGAAGGTGAACAGATCCTGGTTGGTCGGGTGAGCAGTGTTTTGGTTCTGGCATTGGGATCCCTAGTAGCTCTTGCTTTTACGAATGCCGCGCAGATGTTTAATGTCTTGTTGATGGTCGGGGCCGGAACTGGCTTGGTGTATTTGCTTCGCTGGTTGTGGTGGCGGGTCAATGCGTGGAGTGAAATTTCGGCCTCCTTGACAGCGATTGTTTCGAGCTATCTCTATACGAGTAAATCGACCTTGCCCTTCGCTGACCCTTTTGGCTGGGCGGTTACGATGGGCCCTTGGAACTATGTCGGGCCAGTTGTCCTGACGACTTTTGTTTGGCTGGTGGTTACCTTTTTGACCAAGCCGGAAGAGTCGGAAACCTTAACTCGATTTGCAAATCAAACGTCTCCTCCAGGGAGTGGGTGGGATCGTTTTAGAACGAAAGAACGTGACGCAAATGAACCATCGATGGGGAGTGACCTCTTAAAAGTTTTCTTTGGAAGTGCCGGGATTCTTGCTGTTCTTATCGGAACAGGGCTGACGATCTATGGGGATTATTTGCCGGGAACTCCGCTTCTTGTTGCCGGCATTTGTACTTTGGTTCCTCTGTTCCGTTCACCGATTAGGACTAACTAGGGATGAGTAATTTTTAGCTCAGAAAAGGTGGTAGGGATATCCGTCACGCGGAGCCCAATTGTTCCAGTTTTGTAAGTCGGGTCGCGATGGGTGAATAGCGCTCTGCCGTTGATAGAAACGGTGAATTCCGATCCGACCCCTGTGACCGAAAGTCGATGTTTCTTTGAGGTGTCAATGGGAATAGATTTACGTTTCAATTCTTGCCAACTGCTCCCGTTCATCTTGCCGATCAGGACCGTGTTTTGGCTTGGTTTGATGCCGAGAAAATATCCCCGGGCGGCATCAAGCCCTACGGAGGGTGCGGTGATTCGAAATAGAATTCCAGAACCCCGGCCCTCGTTGAGTCCATGAAAGTCGAGCGTGACAGATGCGGTGAAATCATCGGGTGTCTTTTTGTTTAGGATAATCTTTTCACCAGAACGGAAGGTGTTGACAGGTTTTTTTGGGGGGGTGCCAAGTTTGAGGCCTTGCGAAATTGGTTGGTAAAATTGGGCATGCCCGAAGTAGGAGTGATCGGTGGCCAGATCCGAGGAGTAGGGTAAAGTCAACATGCTGGTATGCTCTCCGCCTGGTCGAGGAAATGGTTCGTTTCGGGGAAAGGGTCGGCCAAAAAGTGGACGTCCATCGCGCGACCATTTGAAGGGTTGAATGTGGATACTCCGCTGCCAACCGGGAGCCCGGCTCTCCTTGGCGTGGAAGACCTGCCACCACTCGGAACCGTTAGGTGATCTCACGAAGCAGGAATGACCAACTCCAAAGGTCTCTTTAGTAGATTGAAATACCGAACCCTTGTTCTTTTTCCACCCCAAAGGATTAAGGGGATCATCTCCCGTGAGTTCAAGGATTCCGACTTTATAGCTTGGGAGCCAGGAAGCACCGCAAGAGTATGTGACGAAGGTTCGATCACGATTTTGAAGGACTTGAGGTCCTTCGTTTAGACCGCGCCCTCGTGGCTTTGGTTCGGTAAGCTCCCAATTATAGTCTAAGTTATCACAGATTCGGACACGTTTGGTCGAGAGTTTGAGTGGGCTCTCCATTTCTGCAATGTAGAGATACTGGTGATCAGTGTCGGGGCCGTCCCAACCGGACCAGATCGCGTAGAGTTTATCCTTCAGCTTAAGAGGAGTCATATCAATCGCCCAAAGATTTTGATTAGCGGTCTCACCGGTCTGGAAAGGACCGTGGAGTTGATATTCCCCCAAGGGGTCATCGGTTCTAGACTGGAGGACGTATGCGCGGTGATTCTCGTTCTTCCCGTCGGACGCAGCGAAATAGATATGCCATTTTCCGTCAAGAAGGTGAAGCTCTGGAGCCCAAACTTGTCTTGAATATGGGCCTGAGTCGGGTGAACTCCAAACGAGGTGCCGTTGGCCGAAAGAGGTGAGGTTTTGTGAGGTGTGAATAGTGATTGCACGATCGCCTTCCGATGAGCACCACAAGTAGCGTTTGTTTTTTTCATCACGCACAACCCACGGATCTTGACTGACTCCGATTGGATTCACGAAGTGGGTTTTTGGAAGGGCGCCTGTCTTGCTATAGGTTGGGTCGGACCCATCAACGGGCATGCCAGAATTCCACTTCAGGAGTGCCTTGTGGAGTTCATTAACGATTTTGGGATTCTCTTTGGCGAGGTTTTGTGACTCACCCGGATCCTGGGGGAGATTGTAGAGTTGGGGATCAGATCCATCGATATTGATAAGGTATTTCCAATCACCATGGCGAACGGCGAGGTCTGGATTGTCTTCATCGAATCCGTGGCCGAAACCGGGGCGGTCCGGAGGGCGCCGCCAAAAGAGCGGGGCTTTACGGGATTCGTATGATTTTCCGATGAGAGCTTGGGCGAGATCTTCGCCATCAAGTTTTCGGGAGGGCTTGGTCCCGGTGAGTGAATAGAGTGATCGGTTGAGGTCGATTGCCGAAAAGACAGAGGACTCATTGGTAGTCCCTTTTCCTTCAGCGGGCATGAGTCCGGGCGCCCAAACAATGAGAGGTGATCGAATTCCTCCCTCATACATCCAAGTTTTGGCCCCGCGGAACGGTCTTGATGTTCCAGCGCCTGGCTCGTGTCCATTGTCTGAGCATACGGTGATGATGGTGTTGTCGCGTAGCTTCGGATCGTTACGAACCCGATCAAAAAGGCGCGCGAGCTGTTCGTCCATGGAATCGAGAACACCATGATAAAGGGCCCGACGACTGCCACCCCACTTTTCGAGTGGCGGCCACCAGGGACCATGGACGTCGTCTGGCCAGAGGTTGATAAAGAAAGGTTTTTCCTTTTTCTGTGATTGATCGATAAAATTGAGGGCCTCGTTGATGAAGCCGGTGGTGATTTCGAATCGCTGCATCCACTTAAAGCCTTTGCCGAGTCGCTCGGCATCGGCCCAAATACGACCTTGGATGGGCTCTCCTCCGTCGGGGTTGGGCTTGAGGGTAAGAGGAAGAAGTTTTGGGCCGATCCCTTCGAAGTTAGTTAAACTTTTATCAAAACCGTAACTTGAAATTTCGGGAGCTTCAACGACATCGCGTTGCCCTCCCATATGCCATTTACCGAAATGGCCAGTGGCGTAACCCGCTTTCTTGAGCTGTCGAGCAAGGGTGGGGGCTTCCGGATCGAGCCATTGGGCCATCCCGCGTCTTTTGTTATCGCGCCGATTATTAAGGTAGGAAGTGATTCGCCAACGGTGTGGGTATTGTCCGGTAGTCAGGGCAACACGGGATGGAGAACAAATGGGGGAATTCACGTAAAAATTGGTGAACTTAATGCCCTCGGAAGCGAGGCGGTCGACGTGTTGGGTTTTGACCTTACCTCCGAAACATGAAAAGTCTGAGTATCCCATGTCATCGATGAAGACGACAATGACATTAGGCCTATCTTTAGAGTGCGCTTCTCGAAAGGAAACTGAAACGGATAGGAGAAGAATGAGAAGGAGTTTCATTTCATGTGAGCCCTAATAAAGTACTGATTGCGGCACAAAATTTGGAACTTCTGGCCTACACTGTATGGACAAAGGTGAGGGGGATGGTGTTGATTATTTTTTGCTGAGATTAGCCTGCATATCTTCAAGCGAAACCCCTTTAGTTTCGGGAACCATTAAGCGGATCCAAACGAGTTGGAGAATCATCATGGAAGCAAAGAAGCCGAAGATTTGGGTCGCCGTAAAGGCTTCCATTGCAAGAGGGAAAATAAAGGTCAAAATGGCAGCGAAGACCCAATGAGTGGCGCAACCAAGTGACTGCCCAAAGCCCCGAGCCACGGTTGGAAAGATCTCTGAGATGAAGACCCAAATGACTGCGCCTTGCCCGACAGCGTGTGCGGCAATGAAGGCAAGGATGCAAATCAGAACGAGGTTACTGCCAATTCCAGCTTTTTCTTTGGCGGATTTGAGGGAGTCGCTAGCGACTTCTTTAACCCAGGATTCGGAAAGGTTTTCGGAGGTAACTTGAGAGGTGTATTTTTCGGGAAGTCGGGAAATATTGGAGGCGATAGCCGGCGCTGAATTATTGAGAGAAATGGCATCAGCGGCATCAGCAAAGGGAGCACGGTAACTATGAAATGCCCACGCGCATACGGCGAGTGAAACGATATATCCAAAAGAGCCAATGTAGAGAAGAGAGCGTCGGCCAAGTTTGTCGATAAGTCGAAGGCCAACTAGGGTGAAGATCAGATTCACCAAAGTGATGAGGCTGGCATTAAAAAGAGATTCGCCTGGATCGAAACCGGTCATACCCAAAATGCGCGGGGCATAGCCGAGGATGGCATTGATTCCGGACAGTTGATTAAAGAAAGCGATGAGAAAGGCGAGAACAAGTGCAAGTTTTAGAGGCTTCCAGAGAACGCGAGACATACCTGATTCAAGGTCGCCAGCCTGCTCGATCTCTCCTACTGTTTCTTCTAGTTTTGCTTCTGAAAAGGTCGGATTAATTTGACCTAAAATTCTTTTTCCTTCCTCTCGCTGACTATTGTTGATGAGCCAGCGGGGGCTCTCAGGAAGGGTAAAAGACATGAAGGAATAGACCAGAGCCGGGATCGCTTCGATTCCAAGCATCCAACGCCAAGCTGTGTCACTGTCTGGCCCCATCATCTGAAGGATGATCGCATTTGAAACCGTGGCGATGAGAAGCCCGAAAACAATGTTGAATTGAAACATGCCGGTAAGGCGCCCACGACGTTCCGCTGGTGATATTTCGGAAATGAAGAGGGGCGCCGCGACGGTTGAAACGCCAATTCCGATACCTCCTATGAGACGTGAGATTGCAAAGATGCTAACATTGGGGGCGAAAGCAGATCCGATCGCCGAGACAAAATAGAGGATGCCGATCCATAGGAGGACTTTCTTACGACCAAACTTGTCGGTAGGTCCGCCTCCAAAAATTGAGCCCACAACTGTACCCCAAAGTGCAGCACTCATGGCAAACCCATGTTCAAGTCCGCTGAGCCCCCAGAGGGATTGGATCTTTTGTTCTGCTCCCGAGATTACGATAAGATCGAAGCCGAAAATAAATCCGGCTAGAGCGCAGGTGATTGCCCAGTAGAGCAGCTTTGAGGAAGAATTTCGCATGATTAAAGTTAGAATGAAGGCCTCACCATCTGCTATTTACGGCGTGAATTGAAGAATCCTTTTATCCAATCGTTACTTTTTAAGTTGTGATTCTGCCTGCAAAACAAGAGAGCTTTTAAGAAACCACGGATGTTGCTCTTATTGTGATTTCAGCCCAACTGTATTCACAGCGATAACATGATATTTATGCTGCGTTCCGGGTGTGGGCTGCGGGTCTATAAAAATCATTTTAGAGAGCGGTTGCTGCGGAGTGTCACTGTATTGAAGCCCCTGAAAGAGTGGCCTCCCAAAACGGGTTAGTGGCTCATCAGGAATGGTGGCGATGGGTTTGTCATCCCGAAAAATGATGAAGTGGGCGAGGCCGCTTTCGAGGTCAGCCGTAGCGGTCCAGGTTAAGGTGGTACCATTGACTCTTAAATCAGTGGGTAGAGGCGGTGGAGTTTGATCCGGGATGGCTGTATTCTTGATGTAGGCGAGCCACATCTTTTTAATTCTCGGACTGGGAAGCCAAATATTCCGACCGTCGATCTGATGTCGAAAGCTTCCCGAATTCTTAGAGGTGATTTTGACCAGTTGCGTGTTGGGAGCTCTTGGGAGTCGAAGGTCAAGACAGGAATCGAACCAAGGGATGGCAAGATATCGTTGGTTTCCGCATTCGTGGGAAGTGAGCGGATCAACGGCATAAGCAATTTGGCCATTCTTCTTACTAAGGGTGTCGAAAAAGACCTCGTTGGCTGGCCAGACTCGAGAAAAACGCCCTGTCTTGACGGTGACACCCTCTTTTGTTCCAAGGTTGCACATAATAGGAACAGTGAGTGCTGCTTCGGGTATTTTGTGAGGTTTGATAGAGGGTCGATCTAAACTTTCTTTTAGGTAGGGGACGCCAGAGCGAAGCCAGACTGCTGCGACTTTTTCTGGGTGAAGCATCAGCATTCCTCCCGCCCAGTGTCCGCCGCCACTGTGTCCCCAAAGAGCCCACGGAATCCTCGAGAGCTCAAGGTGATCGGATTTTTTTCCGAGGTCGACTAGAGCTTGCTGGAATCTTGATCCCGAACCATTTCGTGGATCGCACCATAATTGGCAATCCGTGTCTTTTGGCTGTTCATAGGAAGGAGCCATAAGGGCGCAATCATGCTTTCTCGCAAGAGCCTGCCAATGAAGATCATAGGCTCCGGTGAGGCCTGATTTACAGGAGCCAATCCCGCATCCGTGTTGGTGCACAACGATGCCGCGCAGCGTCTTGACATTGGGTGGGATCCAAATCGTGTATTTGACAGCGAATTTAAGTTGCTGAGGTTTGACTCCAGCCTCGTATCGGATTCTAAAATAAGGAGGGGTGGCAGGGGGAAAAACCTCATAAGGACCTTTCGTTTCTTGGGCGCCGATTTGCGCTATAATCAAAGGAATCGCGATAAGAAATAGACGAAGTTTCATTGTAAATGGTCTTTGAAGTTCTGAGGGATTGCTAACGAGACGTCTCAAGGTCGAGCAGGGGAAAGATAGCCCTTACTCAGCTACCCAATAGAATTTGAAGGTGGTCATGGCTCGCCTGATTATTTTTGATTTCGATAAAGGGGAGCTCTCCATCCTTTTTTAGGAGTTCCTTGAGGACGCACTCTATAAGCGGAAGGTGGAATCTTTGTGTCTGCGAAAGTGCGGAGAGGCAGGTTGTCAGGGAGGTGCTTGATGCGGATATCCTTGAATTGAATCTGCATTGCGGGCCCGACATGAACCTGAAAGCCGAAGATCCCACCGAGCACACGCCCATCTTCATCGAGGTCAATGAAGTCTGCGGTCATGCTTTCATTGACCCAGTGCTGGTGATGGTTTCCGCGAACACGAACGCGGTAGTCATGCCAAACATCAGGGGAGAATTTCTTCACGGGCATTTCGCCGATGACCCAAGATTGACCCTTTTGATCAATAACAACTTTTTGGCCGGTGTAAGAAAGAATTCGGCGGCCCCGCTCTTCGTAGGCCATGCCATTCATATTCTCGCGGGCCATGATATCGCATTGGTAGCCACCAGCGACATCCAGACCAATTTCGGGGATCATCTTACTTCGATACTGGATGCCGCTATTGGCTTGATCGCTGAATTTTACTTTTACCTGTAATTCGAAGTTGCGAATGGTTGAGGCGTTCCAGGTGATGAAGCGGTTCTTTCTTAAGGATCCGTCGGTGACACCTGTGAGAGCGCCATCTTTGACTGACCAGTATTTTTTGTCGCCGGTCCATCCGTTTAAGTTTTTACCGTTAAAAAGGCGCACAAAGCCATCTAATTCAGGCTTAACAGTCACCGCGGCTGATGCTTCAGGATAGGGGGGAGTCGAAGCAGTGAATTTTTGAGTGGGTGGGTCGAGAGGTCCGCCCATTTCCTTGATTCGCTGGTCGGTTCGTTTCCGAAGTTTCTCAAGGATCTTGGCGTATTTGGGATCACTTGCCCGATTGACCAATTCATCTGGGTCTTTTTTAAGGTCGTGTAGGAATTCGGTGTCATGATCGATGTAGCGAACATATTTGTGAGTGGAATTACGAATTCCCTCGTAAGCGGGGATTCTGTGACGAACGGCGAAGTGTTCATGGAAGGTATCAGAACGCCAGTTTTTGGGTTCCTCGCCATCGACGATTGGTTTGAGACTCCGTCCGTCAAAACGCGTGGGTGATACTAGGCCGGCCCAGTCAACAAAGGTGGCAGGGAGGTCGATATTAAGAGCGGGAAGAGTGGAGACTTTTCCCTGCTTGTCTTTTGAAACACGTGGGTCAGCAATGATCATAGGAACTTGGATAGATTCCTCAAAGTGAGACCACTTTCCAGAGAGCCCTCGATTCGCCATGTGATATCCGTTATCTGCTGAATACACGATAATGGTATTGTCTGCGAGACCGGCATCATCAAGCGCTTTGAGGAAGCGGCCGATAGCATTGTCGATTCCAGTGACCATGCGGTAGTAGGCCCGCATGTTAGTTTGGTATTTCTCGGGAGTGTTCCAGCGCCAGAAGAACCGCTCACGAGTGATGCTGGTTTGAAGAAAGTCTGGAAGGTTATCAAAAATGGCGGGGTCAGCCAGTCGAGGAGGCCCAATGTAAGTGTCATTGTAAAGCCCGTTTGCAGACTGAGGCCACGCGAAATGCCCAATGCCGGGACGGCGGTCGCCATCTTCAGCGTGACATGCGTTAAACCACATGTTGAGGGCAAAAGGTTTGTCCTTAGGTTGCCGTTGTAAGAAGTCGATTCCCTTGTCCACGATGAGGTCGGTTTCGTGGCGAAGCGTGCCATCGGGAAGCGTTTTGAAGAATGGGTTTCGCCCAATGACCTCGATTTCGTCAAAGTGTGCCTTTCGATTAAACTTACGAGAGGCCTTGACATGCCATTTTCCGAAGTAGCCGGTTCGGTAGTTGTTTTCCCGCAGCAGGTCGGAATAGAGAACCTTAAGCGCTGCGTCTCCGACACGGTCGCCGTTTCCGGGAGTACGATAACTGCGGGCAGTCATCCCGGTGAGGATGGAGGTCCGGCTGGCCCAACAAATTGGGTGGCTCACAAAGGCTTGTTGAAAACGGGTGCCCCGCGCGGCGAGGCCGTCGATGTGTGGTGTCTTTACGACAGGGTTTCCATAGCAACCTAGGGTCGAGATTGTCTGATCATCAGTGAAGAAAAAGACAATGTTCGGTTTCTTGGCGGCAATGAGATTGTGCGAAGTGATTGCGAATAGCGTGCAAAAGATCTGGGGGAACCGACTCATATCGGGGTTAATGATACCCTAATCCTACCAATGTTACGATGGCGTTTACGAAAAATTGCTGGGAATTGCAACTAGATGGATCCCTCAGGATAGATCGCAAAAAAGATCGAAGCCAAGGTGAGTTAGACTCAGATAAAGCGTTTAATATCAACCCTCTAGAGGTTGCCATTTTTCAATTCCTTGACGGCGTAATCAGCAGCGCGAGCAGTAAGAGCCATATAGGTGAGCGAAGGGTTTTTGCAACCCGCGGAGACCATAGCAGAGCCATCAGTGCAGAAGACGTTCTTAGCCCCCAAACCTGATTGTGTTGAATTGAGAACTGAGCTGCCCATCCGGGCCGTTCCCATCTCGTGGATACCAAGGCCAATGCTGGGCTGCCGATTAAAGGTTCGGAAGCAAGGGATGTAAAACCCGTTGGGACGACGACCGTAATGAATTTTGTCCTGATGAGTTTCAAGGCTGGCACTAGCTCCGGCTCCAAGGTGGTGATCCATAAGGTAGCCGCCGAGCGTGCCGCTTTCGTCCATGCCATTAGGGAAGCGCTGCGACTTTGAATTCATGAGAATGGCGGTCGAGGCTACAGTGGAAGCGTTTAGGAAAATGACCTTGGCGTAGTATTCGATAGTTTCAAAGGTGATCTCGTCGATAAGTCTAACTCCAATCGCCTTCTCGGCTTTGTCATCGTATATTGCGGAGTGAACGATTGAATGGGGACGGAAGGGTCATCTTACCAGTATTAGCAGCAGCCTTCAAGGTCGCGGCCTGGCTGCTGAAGTAGGCTCCAAATGGACAACCGCGGCGACAAAGGTTTCTGTACTGACAGCTAGCGCGGCCGAGAGCGATTTGCTCTTCGGTCGGCGCCGTCAGGTGCGCGACTCGTCCGGGAATTAGGGTGCGACCTTTCCCCTTTTCTTCGATGGCGGCCTTAAGGTCTAGTTCGGGAGGAGTAAGATTCATCGGCGGCTGAAAATCTCCGCGGGGGAGCTGTGCGAGTCCTTCCTTGGAGCCACTGATTCCAGCGAATTCCTCAACGTAAGAATCCCAAGGCGCGAGTTCCTCGTAGGAAATAGGCCATGGGATAGAATTGCCTTCCTTGGCGTTGGCCTCCATATCGAGAGGACTGAGGAGGTGCAACAAAGTTAATTTTCATTGCGAAGCGAGTTCTATTTTCGCTGTTAGTAGCTCCGTCCCCAAATTGCTCGAGATTTGGTCAGTTTTCCAGTCATGAAGCAAGGCGTCTCGATTTCGTCTTGCCTGTCGATGGGTAGACAGCGAATGGTGATCTTAAGGCGTTTAGAAATCTCTTCTTCTTCCTCGCGCGTTCCTGCCCATGGCGTGACGAGCCAACCGGGATTCGGATTAGAATCTTCCCAGTGTTTTTCGAAAGGACTGAGATCAGCGCACTCGGTAATATTTTCGTCACGGAATCCGCGAGCTCGGTCTAGCAGTGACGTGTGGATGTCGTCTATAATTTCGATTGCACTGACAAGAAATTCTTCTTGGCTTATGATGCTCTTTTCGTTGGGAGTCTGATCGCGTCGTTGAAGGCAGACCTTTTTTTCCTCAAGGTCTCGAGGGCCAATTTCAACTCGAAGCGGGACACCTTTTTTGACCCACTCCCATTTCTTTACACCTCCCCCGAGATCGCGTTTATCAACGTGGACCCGAAGGGCTTCGTTCCCGTAAGATTGCTCGCGGAGCCGCGCGGCGAGGGTTTCGCAGGCGGTTACGATGGCATCGCGTGAATCCTCTTTTGGGGTTACCGGAACAATAACGATTTGCTGAGGCGCAACTCGAGGTGGTAGGACAAGACCATCATCATCAGAGTGAGCCATGATGAGTGTTCCAACAAGACGGGTGGAGACCCCCCACGAAGTGGTGTGGACATGTTGTTCCTTGTTATCACGATCCACGAAGGTGATGTTTTGAGCTTTAGCAAAATTTTGACCGAGGTAGTGGGACGTTCCGGCTTGAATTGCTTTTTTATCCTGCACCATAGCTTCGACGGTTAGGGTGGACTCAGCACCAGGGAAGCGTTCAGCCTCAGTTTTCTCTCCCATAATGACAGGGATTGCGAGAAGATCCTGGAGGGCATCGGCATAAAGCTGATGGATCATCTGGGTTTCTTCTAGAGCCTCTATCTTGGTTTCGTGTGCAGTGTGACCTTCCTGCCAGAGGAATTCAGCGGTGCGGAGAAAAAGACGTGGGCGCATTTCCCAGCGCATTACATTGGCCCACTGGTTGATTAAAAGCGGAAGGTCGCGGTAGGAATTGGTCCAACGAGAGAAAGCGGCCCCGATGATGGTTTCTGAAGTAGGGCGAATGACGTAAGGCTCGGCAAGTTTACCGGTGGGGACCATTTTGGTTTTACCGGTTTCAGGATCTTTTGCTGTCTCAAGACGATGGTGGGTGACTACTGCACATTCTGTTGCAAAGCCCTCGGCGTGCTCAGCTTCCTTTTCCAGATAGGAAAGGGGGATTAAAAGGGGGAAATAAGCATTTTGATGTCCGGTTGCTTTGAATCGCCCGTCAAGATCACGCTGGATGGCTTCCCAAATCGCAAAGCCCCATGGTTTGATGACCATACATCCCCGGGTCTCAGAATTCTCAGCAAGATCGGCAGCGCGGACGACTTGTTGATACCACTCGGGAAAGTTCTCCGTGCGCGTGGGTGTGATTGCATTTTTCGGCCTCGCCATTACTGGCGCAGGATTAGGGAAAGTGCAAGCGAGGCAAAGGAAAAACGAGGTTTGGATTCAGAGAAGTTTGACAGATTGATGCGGTGTCTTGCCAATTTGATCGCGATTTTCTAAAGTCTCGCTGTGCAGAGTGATCTTCGCGCCGTCCTTCAATACGTCCCGTTCTTCCGTGGGAAGACTTTCGTGTTGGTAATTGATGCTGCTAGGATGCCGGAACTGGCTCTTGCAGAATCCCTTCTTGATTTAATTGCACTCCAGCAAATTGGTGTGAAATTGGTGGTGATCTCCATCGGAAACGGCGAGGCCCGAATTGACCACCTGCTGATCGATGGTGAGCTAAAGTGGCAATCGGCTCACTTGGAAAAGGATCAGGTCGAATCAATTTTGAATCGTGGTCAATTGGCACTAATAGAGAGGCCTGAATTGGAGAGTCTCGGAAATGAGGTAGTAGAGTTGGCCAGTTCGCTCGGGGCATTTAAGTTAATCGTATTCCTTTCCGAACAGGTGTCGGGCGGGAATGCCATTTCAAGCGAGGATGCCCGCAAGTGGCAGGGTGAGAGCGAGGTTTTATTGCATCGCGCTGCTGAAGTTTGCATTCTCGGAATTCCCCGTGTCCATCTTCTAAACGAGAATTATCAGGGTGTATTAATGGACGAGCTTTTCTCAAACGAAGGTGTTGGTGTAATGGTTTACGCCGATGACTATCTTTCGATTCGGCCGATTGCACCTGACGATATTTCAGAGCTACTGGCAATGGTGGGGCGTTCGATGCGTGATGCTCACCTTGTCCCACGTTCCTATGAAGAAATTGAGACTTCGCTTAGTGACTTTCTTGTAATGACAATTGATGGTAATGTTGTGGGGTGCGTGGCTTTGCATTGCTCGGACGACCGCAGGTGTGCTGAGATCGCCTGTCTTTACGTAAAACAAAGTCACGGAGGGCAGGGATATGGCCAATTACTTGTCGAGGCTGCCGAACAACAGGCTCGTGAACTTGGGATTCCTTGGGTGTTTGCTCTCAGCACTAGGGCTATCGATTTTTTCGTGGAGCAGCTAGATTACCATCCCTGTCCAATCGAAGTGATTCCAGATTCCCGGCAAGAGAGACTTAGATCAACAGCTCGGGAATCCTTGGTAATCCGGAAGACGATAACCTGATTATTTATTCCTCAAGAAGCCCAGCAGACAAACGTTGGACGGTTTCGATATCGATGAGGAAATAGCTCGGATCCGTATCGGTCTTTCCGAAGAGAAGCCGATTCACCTGCCCTTCGATAATTTTTGAAATCTTAAGCTCGCGTTGCACCGTTCCAACCGGCTTTCCATTGTCATCGATCTCTTCGACTAAAACGGCGATCCTGAGGTCGGGCTCGACTAGTCGGCTCGCTGCATCCTCGACCACGGGGCCAATCCATTTCTTAACCTCAACATCTGTGAGTTTCTTAAGCAATTTCTCGGCCTTGTTTGTGTTGAGGAGCGCGGTGACATTCTTGTTTGATCGAGTGGCGGACCACTCCGAGGCATAAAAATTATAACTCAGGTTCAAAGCTGGTTGGCCCTTCTTTTTAATTGAGAGCCCATTGATCTCAAACCGATTGATATTCCAAAGGCGTTCGCCTCGCCATTGGAAAGCTTCCAGAGGCATTTGGCCGATTTTCTCGGCACCAATTTCGACAACATGTGGAGTGTGATTACCTTTTTCATCGAGCCGGTTCGCGAAAAAGTGGCGGGCGCTCACCTTTCCTAGGTGGAGAGTGATATCATTGAATTTTACAACCTTAGGGGTATCGAGACCCAGTAATTCCAGTCCGGTTGCTCGGCTAGTTAAGTTGTTCCCGGGACGCGCTACGATTTGTAGTTCAGAATTCTTTTCGCCTTGGATTCCTGCCTCATAAGCTTCCTCGGAGATTTCAAGCGGACGGCCATTGTTTGCGCGACGGGCGAAGTATTGAGGTTGGAGTTTTTCGCCCACAACAAAGTTTGCTGGTTCTCCGTCTTTGAGGTTGATTGAAATTTTCCGGATAGGTCGATCAAGCCCGTATTCGGCCGGGTCGGTGGCGGCGTCATTGGTGAAGCCCTTTACTTCATTTTTAAAGAGGGCCTGAAAGAGTTCATTGATCTGGAAAATATTGGCAGGACCATCGTATTTAGGTCCACGCGAGGATGGGAAATCTTCCTGCGATACTCTAGCATACCAGCGTCGTGCGCGCTCGTGGGGATTCATCTCGAGGATGAGGTCGACTTCACGACCCGTGAAGTCGCTGATCTTGATCGACTCCACCTGCCTGACCTGGAGGGAAGTCATGGTGCGGCTGCGGATTAAATTTACGCTGCGGGGAATACTGTCGAGGATAGTGCCCGGTCCTTTTGGAACCAAAAGAACTGCTGATCGCTTCTTCTCGGGACCTTCCGAGACAATCACGGGAACTGTCGAAACCTGATCATTTTCTGGTGGATAAAATGTTGCCTTGACCGGATTACTCAAAGAACCGTCCGGAAGAATGTATCGAACGCTAATGGTGTAATCAATGTTGTCCGGGAGAGGGTCGGGAAGCGCTAGGGCCGATTCATCAAGAACCGCGTTCGCTTGAAGGGCTGCTAAGCCGCCAAGAATCTTGGTAACCGTTGCGGGGCTGCTAGCGAGTTCGTAGGGTTTTGTGATCCTCCACTCATCGGTTTTAGAAAGAGCCTCACGCTTGATTGTGATTTCGGAATTCTTCTCGCTAAAGGTGATTTCTCCTGCAAAGGCCGGAGAATTATAAAAGACCTGATGGTCTCGAAAGAGCCGTAATTCTCCGGTGAAAAGGTCCCTCATTTTTACGGTTCTCAGTTTAGGATCCGCGAAATCGGAACAGACATAAAGATAGCTTTCTTGATCTTCTTCTTCCGGTTGTATGATAAGAGTAGGAAAGCTTGGAGGAGCTTGTGTTGGATCTTCGGATTTGAAGTTAGGGTCGAAACCTCGCCAGCTTGTGTAGCGACCCATCTTGAAGTGGCACAAGGGATTTCCTTCTTTATCAAATAGCTCGACCTCTATTCTATCCTTCCTGAGTCCGAACTCGGCAAGATCTTCTACTTCGTCACGTTTGATAACATCTTCGATTTGTAGGCGGGCCGCGAAATCAATGAGCGAGCGAACAGTGCGGGCATCGGCGTAGTCATCCCACGGCTCTTTAATGAGCCAGATTCCGCCAGCTTTGACGATTTCTGCGCGAGTTTCATCGCTGTTAAGGATATCAATGCGGCCTACCTCAGCTGGATCGAATTGATAAACGGTTTCACCGGGCTTCAGCGGCGGAGACCCCATGATGAAGTTCAAATTGCCATGGAGTTGGTGCATCACCGCAAGAAAACCCAGACCAGCTGTGATTAGGCTTATAAAAAGGGTGGGGAGAACTCTCATATTACAAAATATTAAGCGCGGCGCATGTTCCAGACGAACATCGCGGTTAGGAAGAGACCTGCTGGAATGAAAAAGAGGACAAGGTTGCCCAGGAATTTCACCTCATCTTTGATCAGGTTAAGTTTCCGGCGCTGCAGAGTTTTTGGGCCAATTCCCATCAATTCTTCACGCCCAAGAAGCCAGTATGTTGAGTTTTTGATGAAGTCGAGTTGCTCGTTGCCGAGACGAGTGGGATCTAGGAAATCAGAGGTAGAAAGAACGATCATTTTCGAGACATTTGGTGCTGTATTATCGGCATTGGCATTACCTCGGATCACGGCGGCTCCTATGGAGAGAGGTCCGCGGTAGTCTGCATCGTCGTCATATTTGGGATTTCCTTTTTTATAGTCAGTCTCGCCCCAGAAATCGGGAGCTGTTTCAATAAGGCTATATGCCTGAATCCGGTTGGTCACAAGGTCTTCCGCACCCTCCCGAACCTCGAGGCTGCCTACTCGCCCCTCGAAGGGAACCGATTTCATTTCGAGACTTTGATTGATGCCGAGTCCGGCCCCTGCTGTGAAGGTGGCGAGCACTTGATTTTCAGTCCGACCATTTCGGGTGCGAATAATCCGGTCGTCACGCGGAGTAACCCCATTTTTACGAAGGAAGGCCCGGAAGTTAACAGGGCGGGTAGTCGGGTTCAGATACGCGATGATCGAAGAGGAAGAACGTCTCCAGTAGTTCTCAAGAACATCAATTTCATTAGGCTCAAAATCATACTCGGGTGCCACGATAACGAGCCCTTCAGCATTGTCGGGAATCTTGTCGACTTGAGAGATCTTGAGTGGGAGCAGAAGGACATTTTGTTTCTGCAAAGCCTCACTGATGACCTGCCGGGGAGATCCAGCTGCGGTGACCTCAAGGTCGCTCTTGTCTTCAACGAGATACATAATGCGGGGTTTCCCCTCGATTGCGGATTGCAGCATCGAGCTGAGCAAGTCTTCGTCTTGATAGCCAACTAGGCGTCTTTGTTTGTTTACATCGGTCCGGTTGATTGCCATCGAACTTGCGGGAAGATAGCGCAAATGACTAGTGACCTCTTCGGTTGGCTCAACTGAGTTAGCTGCAGCTCCCTGACGGGCGTCGATGATGAAGATGTCGTCCTCAAAAAGTTTGTCTGCCAGTAGGTCGCCATAGTTGTTTTGAATCTCGAAAGCGCGATCTTTGTCGCGAATGGGATCGAGATATTCTAGTTTAACTTTACCGTTAGAAAGCCGCTCGTATTCTTGGACTACCAGCCGAAGCCGAGAGTAATGAGGGGAGGTTTTCCGGAGCGCTGCAATTATTTTGATAGGGCTTTCTCGTTCTTGCACCCCGGATGAGATGAGAAGTTTTGCAGTTGCCTCCGAAAGAGTGAAATCGTTGGTTTCGGTTAGGTCGTGACGCGTGTGATAAGTCAGCGCGAGATAGTAAATGAAGATCAGCGAAAGGAGTGCAAAAAACACCTGAAGGACCGCACGCAAACCCAGTCCCAGCCGTTTGACTGGTTGTGGTGGTGGCGCCATATTGAAGTTGGAATCTGTGTCAGCCATGCTTACTAAAAATCAGGGTTTCCAACGTCGGAAATCCAAGAGGTGAAAGGTGAGGAATAGAAAAAAAGCGCTTGTTGATAAATAGAACACAATTGCCCTGCTGTCGATAAGCCCCCGGGAGAACTCACGAAGGTGGTTCTGGGAAGAGATGAACTCGAAGAAGGGGGCCGCGGGAATCTGGTCTCCAAATAGCAGGGGGATAAATCCCAAGAAAATATGAAAGATGAGGATGGCGGTGCAAACCACCCCAGCAATAATCTGACTCGACGTCAGGGCCGAAGCTAGGCAACCGAAAGCGGTGAAGAGCATCCCCATCAGGGCAATAATAGTAATCGCACCAGCCAGTTCTCCATTGGTGAAAGGAGGGGGCACATCAGTTACGATGGTGAAAAGGTAAAAGTGGACTACCGCTACAATCCAGAGAGAAAGGAAGGTTGTGTAAGCCGCTGAAAATTTCGATAAAATCACCTGCCAGGTGCGAACTGGAGCTGTGAGAAGTCCCTCAATTGTTCCTGATCGATTCTCTTCGGAAAACAGCCTCATTGTAAGAACTGGGAACAAAAAGAGAAAGTAAATCCCAAAAATTGGTGAAGTAAAGGTCACAAAAACGAGACTTTCGGGAACAGCGTTGTCCGAGAATTGCTTGAAAGTAGCGGTCAGGGCGAAACCTTGCATAAGAGCTGCAAAGCAAAGAATGAGCCAGCCGAAGGGGCTGAGGAAATATGATTTTAATTCCTTAAAGTAAAGAATCCGGAAGATGCGCATGAGAATGAGGGCTTAATCTTTGCGGGTGAGTTCAATAAAAACTTCCTCGAGGGTGCCAATACGGCGGCTCAGAGAACGGAGGGGCCACTTTTTTTCGGCGGCAAGATTACTAATCTTCAGGCGGGTGTCGGTTTTCGGTGCAGCGAAGAGGGTGAAGCGATTCCAGTCATCTTGGAGTGATTCGCCGACCACGCGGGTGATCTCGTCGAATTCCAAAATAATTTCTTCGACTTCACTTTTCGGAGCTTTGAGCTCCACCGTGACCCGTCCAGCTGTTCGCATAGAGCCGACCAGGTTCTCTGGAGTATCGGCCGCTTTTATTTTGCCTTCATCAATAATCACCACCTTGTTGCAGGTCATTTCTACTTCGCTGAGGATATGAGTTGAAATGAGAATGGTGTGCTTTTCGCCAAGATTCTTGATTAGGCTGCGAATCGCCCGGATTTGATTTGGGTCTAAGCCATTGGTCGGCTCGTCCAAAATCAGCAAATCTGGCTCATGGATCAGTGCGTCAGCTAGGCCAACCCGCTGACGGTAGCCTTTGGAGAGGGTCTTGATCATCTTTCGGCGGACATGAGTGAGCCCGCAGGTTTCCATGACTTCGGACAGCCGTTTTCGCAAACGACTCCTCGACAGTCCCTTGAGACCTCCACGGAATCGAAGGTATTCTTTTACCCTCATGTCGGTGTAAAGAGGCACATTTTCCGGCATATAGCCGATTTTTTTTCGGACCTCGAGCGATTCGCGGAAAATATCCTTTCCCGCAATTCGTGCAGCACCCGATGTTGGGGGAAGGAAACCCGTTAACATTTTGAGGGTTGTTGACTTGCCAGCGCCGTTTGGTCCAAGAAAGCCGACAATCTCTCCACGGGTGACTTCGAAAGAAATTTGATCGACGGCCTTGAGGCGCCCGTAACTTTTACTGAGATTTGAAATCTCGATCATGGTTTTTTTTTAGAGAATCGTTGGTGTGGGTTGACTCGCTCAGGTGTGCGCATTACCTAACGGCAATGTTTAGTCTGTTCCAAGCATGAATGTCATTCTATCGCGATAAAGGTTCTTTCCCAATAACACATGTCTTCTCATATCTCGCCCCGGTTAAATGCCGAACTTTTGGAGCAAAAATATGCGCAGTGGAGCGCTGACCCCCGCTCTGTGGAAGAAAATTGGGCTGCGTTTTTCGAGGGATTTGAACTCGGCTCGGCGGTTCCTAGAAAAGGTGGGCCCCAGGGACAGCCTGAAGTGGGTGCTGATTCGGTTCGTCTTGACCAACCGCTTTCCGAGGAACAGCTATCATTCCGAGGGAAAATTGTAAGTTTAGTCTACAATTATCGGACACTTGGCCACACTCAGGCTCACATTAATCCGCTACATAACTCGGGGCCTGCTAACCCGCGCCTTGAATTGAAGACGTTTGGATTCACGAACGAAGACCTAGATCGGGAGGCTGCGACCCAGTTTTTCCGTGATGGGCAGACGATTAAGCTGAGCGATTTAGAAACCTCACTAAAGAAGACCTATTCAGGTAAGACCGGCTTTGAGTTTATGCACATCCACAACACGCAGGTCCGTGATTGGATTCGGCGGCGGATCGAGGATAAGGTTTACGCGCCACCGATTAGCAGCGAAGACAGCAAGAAGGCCCTTCGCTGGTTGATGGAATCCGAGCTTTTTGAAAGTTTTCTCGGCAAAAAATTCCTTGGCGAGAAAAGATTCTCTTTAGAAGGGAGCGAAGGACTCATGATTCTTTTGAATCGTATCCTTGAAGGTTGTCCTTCCTCCGGGATCAAGGAAATTGAAATGGGCATGGCCCACCGGGGGCGCCTCAACGTCCTCGCTCATTTCGTGAAGAAATCTATTTCCACACTTCTTTATGAATTCACACCGAATTACGTTCCTGATCTTGTTGCGGGCGACGGCGATGTCAAATATCACCTCGGATACGAAAAAGTCCGTAAATTAGAAGATGGCGAGGTTCGCGTAAGTCTAGCGGCCAACCCTAGCCATCTTGAGGCCGTCAATCCAGTTGTCGAAGGAAAGGCCCGGGCTCGCCAGCGAATGATTGGCGATGATGGTGCCAAAACTGATCGGAAAGTAGTTCTGCCCCTTTTAATTCATGGAGATGCTGCTTTTGCGGGGCAGGGTCCGGTTGCCGAGGTTCTCAATCTTTCGCAACTCGGTGGCTATCGAACTGGCGGAACAATTCACCTGGTCGTAAACAATCAAATTGGGTTTACAACCATGCCGGAGGATGCTCGCTCTTCTGCTTATGCGACCGACGTCGCCAAGATGATCGAAGCTCCTATTTTGCACGTGAACGGTGAGCGCCCGGAGGAATTAATTTGGGCGGCGGAATTCGCCCTCGAATTCCGCCAAGTTTGGGGGCGCGATGTTGTTATCGATATGTATTGCTACCGTCGTCAGGGCCATAACGAAACCGATCAAGCAGCATTCACCCAACCTCATATCTATCGTAAGATTTCAGGGCGTAAGACTGCTGGTCAACTTTATCTCGACGAGTTGGTTGCCTCCGCAATCCTTACTGTCGGAGAGGGACAAGAAATTCACGATGAAATTTGGAATGGTCTTGATGCCGGTCTCGAGGAGATGCGCAAGAATGAACAGGAGGGGAATCTTAATATTTACACTGGTTCTACTGCAGAGACACAGCCGCCGTATTCTCATAATCCTGTTGTGACCGGGATCCCGCTAGATCGCCTTCAGCACATCGGCAGAGTCCTCACTACGATTCCGGAAGGATTTCAGCTCCACCCGACGCTTGCTAAACGCTTCGTGCCGCGTCGCGGCGAAGCTTTAGTAAATGGAGGTCCGTTTGATTGGGCCTTTGCAGAGGCCCTCGCCTTTGGCGGCTTGTTGACCGAAGGCTTTCCAGTGCGTCTTTCGGGTCAGGATTGCCGGAGAGGAACATTTAGTCAGCGCCACGCGGTTTTGTATGATTATGAAACACGAGAGCGTTATGTTCCTTTGAGCAATCTGAGTGATGATCAGGAAAAGTTCTGTGTCTATAATAGTCTTCTTTCGGAAGCTGCTGTTCTTGGATTCGACTATGGCTACACTCTGGGTTGCCCGAAGATGTTGATTATGTGGGAAGCGCAATTTGGCGATTTTGCGAATGGCGCGCAGGTATTGATCGACCAATTTATTTCTTCCGCGGAATCGAAATGGCAAACCCCAAGCTCGCTCGTAATGCTTCTTCCTCACGGATATGAAGGTATGGGACCTGAGCACTCGAGTGCCCGGCTTGAGAGATTTCTGCAACTGTGTGCCGAGAAAAACATGATCGTAGGTAATTTCACGACACCCGCCCAATATTTTCACGCCCTACGTCGCCAAAAGCATTCCCCGACTCGAAAGCCCTTAATCGTGATGACTCCCAAGAGTCTATTGAATAATCCGCGAGCGGTCTCGCAGGTTGAGGACTTCCTTGATGACACTTCATTTCAGGAGGTGCTCCCCGACAATTATGGGTTCGAAAAGCCAGAGAACGTCTCCCGTGTCGTCTTCTGTTCTGGTAAAGTTTATTACGATATCCTCGCCTATCGGGAAGAAAACGGGATCAAGAATGTTGCGATCGTTCGTATCGAGCAGTTATATCCATTTCATATCGAAGCGCTTAAGCAGGCAATCAGTCCATACAGTTCCGCGAAGAAGTTTATCTGGTGCCAAGAAGAACCTCTCAACATGGGAGCTTGGAGTTACATTCAGCCCCGACTCAAGAAGGCCACTGGCCGGAGAGCTCGGTATGCGGGCCGCGATCGTGCGTCAAGTCCCTCTACTGGCTCCAAAGCCGTCCATAAACGCGAGCAAAAGATGCTCTGCGAAGAAGCCTTTTCAGTTTAACAGACCAATGTCTCACCAAATAAAAATCCCACCAGTCGGAGAATCAATCGTTTCCGCGCTTGTTGCAAGATGGCATATCGCCGATGGGGCTACTGTCGAAAAGGGGGAAGCCCTTGTCACACTTGAGACTGACAAAATCTCGAATGAGCTGGAGGCCGAAATTGCCGGAAAGATCTCGATCATTATCCATGAAGGTGAAGAAGTCGAGATTGGGACAGTGATCGGTTTGATCGACGAAGCCGCTGTGAGTGAGGTCGTTCCTGCCTCAGAACTGGCCCCATCCCCACCGGAGAAATCATCAGCAGAAACGCTAGAATCTAAGGGCGAAAAAATTGACATCATCGTTCCTGCTGCCGGTGAGTCTATCACATCAGCCACCGTAGCAGCTTGGGCGGTATCCAATCATGATTACGTAGAGAAAGGGCAGTCCCTTGTTTCACTGGACACCGACAAAGTCTCGAGCGAGTTGGAAGCAGAAGTTTCTGGAATTGTTACGATCGAAGTCGCCGAAGGCACTGAAGTCTCGATTGGCGAGAAATTAGGGTCAATTGAGCTTTCTGAGGCACCGGTCTCATCGACTCCTGAGGCTCCAAAGCCCGAACCGACCAGTGTTAAATCTCCGGCAGCGCCGGTTGAATTATCTACTGCATCTACCCCAAAGCCGGACGTTGGTGCCGATGAATTGAGGGTAACGCGGAAGAAGATGACGCCACTTCGTCGTAAGATCGCCCAGCACTTGGTGAATGCTCAGCAGGCGGCCGCTATTCTCACAACTTTCAACGAGGTCGATATGACCGAAGTCATGAAGTTGAGAAAATCGGTTCAAGAGGAATTCGTGAGTAAGCATGGTGTGAAACTTGGCTTTATGTCTCTTTTCACAAAGGCTGTTGTCCAAGCCCTCAGAGATGTGCCCTCCATTAATGCACGTATCGAAGGTGACGAAATCATCGAGAACCATTTCTATGACATTGGAATCGCAATGGGAACCGAGAAGGGGTTGATTGTTCCAGTCGTCCGTGACTGTGATCAAAAATCTTTCGCACAAGTTGAGAAGGACATTATCGATTACTCTCTCCGCTCGAAAGAGGGTAAGATTGAACTTTCAGATCTCTCTGGGGGAGTCTTTACAATTTCTAACGGAGGCGTTTACGGTTCACTGTTAAGCACACCGATCTTGAACCCGCCACAGAGCGGAATTCTCGGTATGCATACCATTCAGCAGCGCCCGATGGCGGTGAACGGAAAGGTTGAGATCCGCCCAATGATGTATCTGGCCTTGAGTTACGATCACCGCCTTGTTGATGGAAAAGAAGCGGTGAGTTTTTTAATTCGGATTAAGGATAGCCTTGAGAATCCAACTCGGATGATGCTTGAGATGTAGTCCTAGTCCAAATCGTCGACTTGGCCCTTAATTCCTCATTTGTTGCAGAGGATTGTTCAGCTTTGATCGGGCCAGAGAAGGTCATCTTTAGTGTAGGGTATCTTGTCTCCTCCGGCTGAACGGAGTTCCAAAAGTTTCTGAGAAACCGGGTGGAGGATTAACGGCGAATTCCAACGATCTACGAGTTGTCCTTTGCTGTTCAAGGCCGGTCCATCTTGGGCTAGAAAAGGCCGCCGGTGCGAATTACTCCCGTGAAGAAAAAGGACAAGATCTTCATTAGTGGAATAGTCCGCAGTGTCCCGTTTCTTGACCAACAGAAAAACACTATCGATAAAGCGAGCCATCATTTCAAGGTCCTCGGCAGCCGAGGTGTCTTTTCCTGCATACCCCGCCAGCATCGTATCTGAGAGAACCGGATCGGGAGGCTCCTTGGAAAAGACAAGATTGGCCTCGTTCTGCGGAGCACCGTCTTTTGTTTCCGGTTCGGGTGATCTTCGATTAATCAGTGAAACAAGAATGGTGAGAGCCACGCAGGCTCCAAAGATCCTGGCTTTCATTTAAAAGGAATCGGGTTTCAAGAAGCCAATCGGTAGAGTCGAAGGATCGCTGGCCTCTGCATCCCCAATATCATAAAAATTGCTAAGATTCGGAAGAACCTGCTCGAAGTTTGCCCGGCCCTCTAGCCCAAACCAAAGGAGGAGTTCGGCAACGAGAGCATCAACTGAAGTAGTCGGAAGAATCCGCCCACCCCGGCCAACATCATTCGGAGAATCGGGGGCGAGGCTCGGGTATTGACCTAGAACTTGCCCTCCGGCAACCGCGCCCCCCATGACAAATTGGTTTCCGCCCCAAGCGTGATCCGATCCGGAGCCATTCGAGCGAAGAGTTCGGGCAAAATCGGAGGCTGAGAATGTCAGCACCGAATCGGCAAGGCCACAGTTTTCAAGACCTTGTTGAAAAGCGGCAAGAGCTGGAGTGAGTTCGGCGAGAAGGTTCTGTTGAGGTTCGATGAGCGAACTGTGGTGATCCCATCCTCCGCGGGAAACGAAGATGGTCTGTCGTCTTAACCCAAGTTTGGCGCGCAGGGCGATGGTCTTAAGTGTCGCAAGAAGGTTGCGAGCGATACCGGAATCTGGAAAAGAAACCCCCGCAAAACCTTCTTCAAGAGCGTCGAATTCACCTTGGACAAACTCCTGCTGGTCGAGACTTTGGTTGGTGAGTTCAGCAAAGGCCTTTTCCATCAGATGGTTATACTGCTGCTCCATCATTGATCGGAGCGCGAGGTTTT
Source organism: Akkermansiaceae bacterium (assembly GCA_029242935.1). Lineage (GTDB taxonomy): Bacteria > Verrucomicrobiota > Verrucomicrobiia > Verrucomicrobiales > Akkermansiaceae > SW10. The sequence goes on along the minus strand of JAQWSX010000103.1, from coordinate 58,850 downwards.
TGAGTGCGGTGGGGTGATTATTACCGCTTAGCTCCGAAAAGGTCAAAGCACCACGGTGCGTCATCACAAACTGCTGGGTATCTCTACCCACTTGAAAAATATTATTTCCAGCGAGCGAGATGCTCATCGAGGTTTTTGAGCCCCCATTTGATTGGTCGTGTAGAATGTCGGCCGTCCGCCCGGCCCACCCAGTTAGGTTGGTTTCACCTTGGGGCAATGAAGTCTGCCACTGCTCGGATTGGTCACTGTGTGAAAAGAGGCCGCGGGGCCGGGGCTTGAGGCGATCCTTGTATTGGTTCCTCGTCATCGGTTCAATGAGTGTTCCGATATTGGAGATGAAGGAAAGTCTGCGTGGCCCCTCTGGTGTCCCATTTCCGTTAAAGAGCTTTTGTAAGCCTCCCATAGCAGGGTGAATCGCATATTCCTGACCGTCACCATTTACGCTTTGGCTCAAGGGTAATAGAGACTGTTGAGCTAGAGCGAGGTTGGTTCGAGTTGCTGCGTAGTCGGCATATCGTGCGGTGTCGTTAGGTATGAGAACGTTGTATGAGTCAATACCACCGAGGAGATAGAGGCAGACCAGCGTTTTTCGGTCTTCTGAGTCAGTTGGAAGATCTGCGGCAACTGCGTTATTAGCCATCTTGAGATTCAAGAGGGTCGACATAATAGAAGTTGATCCAAGGGCTGCACAAGAGCTTTCACCCATGAAGGAACGACGGGAGAGTTTATGAAGAGAAGACATATCCTTGTTGATAGGGTCTAGCGTTGTACAGCCCCTTCGGGGGACATCATGACCAGGTAAACTGCGAGGCGGGCTTTTTCCACAGGATCGGAGATCGCAGTGTTGGCGAGGTTGGATTTAATGATCGATCTTGTTTTGGCACTCATGCCCCCGGCGCAAACGACAATGTTAAGGTAATCTAAGAGGACGTCCGAGTCTTCTAGATAAGGCATGAAGTCCTCGTAATCCGGAGTAAATTGATAACGGCCATTAATTAGGAACCCTCGATCAGCAATTTTCCAAAAACGATTGGGGGAGGAAATTAGAGTGTAGGAATTAGCAATTTCCAACGCAGGACCATCTAGGCCCGCTAGGCCAAGGCTGCCGGGTGGCGAGTAGTCGGGTCGGTAAAAATTGAAAACCGTCGGAGAGTTCATTGGCATCTGCAAGGTGTCTTCAAAATATTGCCCGTAATCCCACCAAACAAGATTACCAGACCGGTTCATCTTCGTCAGTTTCGCGAGGTGCATCGTCCGAATGACTGGCTCCCGGAAGAGTCCGAATTCAGTTGAAGCAGCAATGGCAGGATCACGGGCCTCTGGATCCATTAAGATCGCCTTTACGACTGCACCGAGGTCGCCCCGTTCGCCATATCCGTTATTGGCGAAAACCGAAGAAATCCGCTCCACATAGGCTGGCTTTGGATTACTCGTGATAAGAAATTGAATCAGGGAGCGGGAAATAAAGGGAGCGCAGTTGGGGTGCTCAAAAAGGTGTCTGATAGCATCACGAATATCTTGCATGCCATTTTCAATGCTTGGAGTTCTCGCAGGAATGACAAAATTGTTGAGCAGTGTTTTCTCACCGAAGTCATGCTTTTCGGGGAAAAGCACCATCGGCAAGAGGTGTTCCTGATCTTGCTTGGATTGAATTCCCCAGCGTGGTTTTGCAAACCAAAGACCTGTCATCACTCGCGCAAGTTCGGTGATGGCGTCGTTGTCATAGGTCGGGATTGGGTTCCCCTTATCATCAAGTTTCCGCGTCCCATCTTGGTTTAGTTCCCAGAGTCCAATTGAGAATAACTGCATGACCTCCCTGGCATAATTTTCGTCGGGATAACGATTAATAGAAGGATCTGGTGGGAGATTACCAACGTGGGAAAGATAACGCCCCATGTTTGCATCAAGGGTTACTCCCATGAGGAGGTCGTAGTAGTTCCCAAAAGCATGGTTAACGAGCCTGTCATAATAGCGGGAAAGACTGCGGACGTTTTGGTCAATGTTGCTATCTTGGCGTGAGATTACGAGAATCTGTGATAATGCAAAGGCAACCCTCTGTCGGAGTTGATCAGGGCCAGAAATTGCGGCGCGAGCAAAAGCAGATTGGAGGTTTCCATCTTCAAGCCGCTCATTATTAAAGATGTGGTAGCTATTATCAACTCGGGGGCCATTCAGGTCATTTTCGATCTCTCTAATGTAGTCCTCATGGTGGGTTGCTGGCTGGCTTTCGATTTGATCATCGATCCAGCCTTCTATGCCTTGTCTGCGAACATTTTCAATTTCAGACATGGTTGGACCAAATGAACCTTGCAACAAAAGACGAGAAGCCTCGGTGCGAGTAGGAGTGGCACTGCCGAGGCCAAGTGCAAGAGAAGCACGGTTGGTAAATCTTTCTAAGTAGATCGCTCGGTCGCCGGGTATGGTTCCGTCTGGAATACCATCATTATTGTTATCGTAGGCTACCGCTCTCCCCAGCGAGTCAGGGTCCGTTGATTCCGAACCAAGAATGCTCTCATCCCAGTCACTTAAACCATCCGAATCAAGATCACGATCCGAGATTGTAACCCGGAAGAATTCGCGCGATAAGCTCAAGGGAACGGTGGCGCGGAACTCACCTCCATTGACGGACAAATCGGCTTGGGATAGCGCAAAATCCTGAAGGTTGTTCGATGAATATATTTGCTGTGATTTCAGGAGCAATCTCGGAAAACAGATATCGAGCGAATTAGGCATCTCAGACTTTTCAGTGATGACCCGGAAGTTTGATTTAGGGTCAAAAGGATCGCTGCCAAATCTAGCCTCATCTTCATTAGTGAATCCGTCTCCATCATCATCGTCTGTTGGTTTGAGTCGTCCTGCACCAAAGTGTGCCTCCCAGAGGTCGGACATCCCATTGTTGTTCAAGTCTGCGCCTCCTAATACCTGCTGGCTATAGAGTGGAGGTAATGAATCAGCTGAATTTGGATCTGTGAATTGGGCCGCTTCCAGAGAGTCACTGACACCATCGCCATCACTATCAGGTCGGGACGGGTCGGTCCCCAAAAGTGCTTCGAGCAGGTTTGAAAGACCGTCGGAGTCTTTGTCAAGCAAGCTGTCAGAAGGGTTATTCAGGTTGAATCCATGGGTTAGTTCATAAGAATCGTACATCCCATCATTATCCCCATCCGCGAAGTGGGAGAGCCCGTTGAGAAGTTCCACTGGGGTCGATGAACGGTAGAGCTTTAGTCCCTGACTGAGATTCATTTTCGAGCTTCCTGGAGCATTAACATTTCCCCAGACCGCTGATCGGTCGACCACGGAAGGCGCGGCTTCGCATCCAGTAAATTTCCGCTCGGCAATCGTGATTCCCGATTTTTGATTAATAATGGAAAAGCTAACCGTCCAATTAACTCTTGCGCTTCGATCGCTCAATGCTTGGACCCGGAAGGTGAGAGGATCAGAGGTGTCACAGGAGCCAAATCCCGCGAAGCCAAGTGCCTTGGTGAGGTCTTTACTGTTGTCGCGGTAGTATAAGTTATTCCCATTTCGTCTAAAGCTTCCCTGACCCGTGGTGTTGAAAAGAAAAACAATTTTCCCTTCCCGCCGAAGCAATCTCATTCTAAGGCAATCGGGGGCATCGACTGTAAGATTGCCGACCTTCCAATCGATGAAGTCTCGCTCTGCCCCGCCGTCGCTCCTAACCCCATTACCGTGGTCGTTCACGAATTGCAGGTCGGTTGCTTGCCATAAGACTTCAGTTGCGCTGACGAAAACCGGAACAGGCAGAGAAGAGAACCTTCTATCCCTTGGGTCAGAAAAGTTTAATCTCTCGCTGGCATCATCCACCCCATTACCATCTGTATCTGGGCGAGTCGGGTCACTCCGGAGAGGGTGATTCAATTCATCAAAATCCGAAAGCCCATCGTTATCAGTATCTCCGAAATTAGGATTGCTGCCCGCTGCGGCTTCTGCAGCATCGCCAAGACCGTCGCCATCGGTATCCGCTTTCCAAGGATGGCTGCGGGCCCTAAACTCTTCGAGCCAATTTAATGAATCACCGTCCGGATCGTCATTCAACGTGACATCTGAATGGTGCAGAATCTCCCACCAATCGGGAAGGCCATCGGAGTCAGCATCTCCACTAGTGTTAATGATCTGGATCCCTGCGATTCCAGAGGCATTTCCTGATGTTCGGAAGCTCTCAAATGAGACCGTGCGTCCAATTAGGCCTTCATAGCGAACAACATTGGCAAGAGGGGCGCTCGGGCCAGTAGTTGGGTAATACAAAATAAAGTCTAATTCACCTCCTGCAGCTAGCGGTCTCATCATGGCACTTAACTGGAAAAACCCGTCTCGTCTTAGAGTTGTAAGTGGACCTAGGCTAGCCGCCGATAGATACACGTAAACATCGTAGGTGATGAAGGATTTTGGGATATTGTTGATTTGGATCCCTGCGGGGGTATCTGAGTTAGCGGAAAGGTAAGTATTTAAAAGACTGGCGGCGGGAGTGCCGTAAGCCGAGCTGGTCCGGGCTCCGTCAAAATTGAAGGACACAGTTGTGGTGGTCGCATTACCGGCGGAATCAACGATTGCACCTGCTACGGGACTGGCGATCTGGCTACTATCGCCTGATCTCAACGGGCCACCCTGAGGGGCAGCGGAGCTTACGAGTAATTCGGTCTGATTCCAATTGGTTTGAGGAATTAAACCGTTGGGGAAGGTGGATGGCCAGAGTCCGTCGTCAGGACGGTTTTTCGATCGGAAGTTGATCCCGATGGCTCCTGCCCATTGTGGTGGAGTGCTCTTGTTATCATTGGGCTCGTAACCTGTCTGGATCTCCCAGGCGTCGGATGCACCATCCAAATCAGTATCCACCAAAATCGGGCTAGAGTTCGTTTCTTCACCGTCGAGGAGACCATCATCATCTGAATCCTTATCTAGTGGATCGCTTTCAATCTCGTTTTGATCCTCCAGTCCGTCTCCATCAGTATCAGCAAGGCGGGGATTTGTTCCGGCAATGAATTCGTTAAGGTTGGTCAAGGTGTCTCCATCCATGTCGACTGAAGCATCGGAAGGGTCTGAGTCCGATAATTGATAGAGCCTTTCCCAATAGAGTGGAAGGTTGTCTAAATCAGCGTCTCTGAGCGCGGTCGGATCGAGTGATAATGAAACCTGATCCATCGCCAGCGATGCTTTTGGAGTATTACCAATCCGCCGAATCTCTAGGGTGTTGGCCCCTTCGGAAAGGCCAAGTCCAGCCGTTGAGAACTCGCCCGACACCAAAATGTAGCTTTGAAATATTTCGCTGGTAAATGAAGCCGGATTCCCATTCAGGCTTATCGTCACGATGTTCTCGAGGGAAGTATTATCCCCTTCCGCAGTGGTGTTACTCCAGATGAAATCGAGTTCGAATCTCATGAGACCAGTGTTAGTGGCCTGTCTTGCATTTAGATTGAAATGGATCACGTTACGCGGATCTGAGGAGGTCAGCGAGCGTTCGTAATTTTTGATGCCCTCATCTCTGGCGAGAGTCCCGACAGGGGCGGGGTAAGTTCCGGCGAGATAGTAATGATCATCCAGAATAGTGGCAGCTCCAGGCGCGGCATCTTGCCGGCCGTTCTCTCGAGAGAATTCCGAGCTTGAGTTGTTATTGGTTCCAATCTGGATGATGGACGTGAAGTCGGCTCGGGCCGAAATAGTCCCGCTCAATAGGAGAGATCCTAAAAACCCTATTTGGCGAGTGGAACAAAACATTGCAAGAAGTGTTACGGGTTTCTTAATAATTTCAAGGTCCTAAATAAATATTTTCTTATTCTAAGAAATTCGTTCCTTTGGGCGAAGGATCATCTTATCAACCGCCCATCGCCCAAGAAAAATCACATCCTTTGAAGGATTGGACAAGCGGCAAAGATCCCATAGCGTAGGGGAGTGGATTTCCGCCTTGTCAGTGAATTTGCCCCCAAGGGGGATCAGGAGCAAGCGATCGCCAAGTTGGTAAAATCGATTAAATCCGGCAACCGTCATCAGACCCTTCGCGGCGTCACTGGCTCAGGTAAGACATTCACAATGGCAAATGTCATTGATCAGATCCAAAAACCGACCCTGATCATGAGCCACAATAAAACTCTGGCCGCCCAACTTTACTCCGAATTTAAAGCCTTTTTCCCTGAGAATGCCGTCGAGTATTTTGTCTCATATTTCGACTACTATCAACCGGAGGCCTACATACCCCGCTCGGACACCTACATTGAGAAAGACTCATCAATTAACGAGGAAATTGAGCGGCTCCGCTTGAGCACAATGGGATCACTGATCACGCGTGACGATGTTATCGTGGTCGCCAGCGTGAGCTGTATCTATGGGCTGGGAAATCCGGAGGATTACAAAGAAATGATGTTCGGAATTCGTCAGGGTGAGGAACTGGGGCGCGATGATTTTTTGATTGAGCTTGTAAATCTTCTCTTTGAACGAAACGACATCGCCTTTGAGAGGGGTCACTTTCGAGTTCGGGGTGATGTTGTCGAAGTGAGGCCGGCTTATCTAGAGAAGACCGCCATTCGGATTGAGTTTTTTGGTGATGAAATTGATCGCATCACGTCGATCGATACAAGGAGCGGTCATGTTATCGACGAGGTAACTCATTACGTTTTTTATCCGGCCAAGCAGTTTGTCAGCTCTAAGGAAAAACTGAAGGATGCGATGGTTGCGATTCGGCAAGAACTCGATGATCGTATCGCCTGGTTTGAGAAAAATGGCAAGCTTATCGAGGCCCAGCGTATTCGCATGCGGACGGAGTATGATCTCGAGATGATGCAGGAAATGGGTTTTTGCCAGGGAATCGAGAACTACTCGCGTCACATCACGGGACGAAAGCCCGGCGAGAGGCCCTACACGCTGCTCGACTTTTTTCCCGACGATTACCTTTTATTGGCGGATGAGAGTCACGCCACTCTTCCACAGGTGCGCGGGATGTTTGAAGGAGATAAAAGTCGCAAATCGGTATTGGTAGATCATGGTTTCCGGTTACCGAGCGCAATGGATAATAGGCCTTTGCGCTTCGATGAATACATGAAAATGACGAAGCGCCGACTCTATGTCAGCGCGACGCCCGGGCCCTTTGAAATTGTAAACTCTCGTCCTGATAACCCGAAATTCATTCCGATTAAATCTAGGAATGATACCGATTTTGATCCCACTTTTTTTAAGCGCCTTACTATCAAAGCAAGCGGCTCGTCCGAAGATCCGGAGGATTTTGATGTGTCTCGCAGTGGGGGTCAGTTGGTTGTAGAGCAGATCATTCGGCCGACCGGTTTACTGGATCCAATTTTGACGATGCGTCCGTTGAAGTCGCAGATCGATGAGACGATAGAACTCTGTCAACAACGCGTTGAGAAGAACGAAAGGGTGCTCATTACGACTCTAACCAAAAAGACGGCAGAAGATTTAACCGAATATCTTCAGGGGGCCGGCCTGAAAGTTCGCTACATCCATGCCGATGTCGATGCGGTTGAGCGTGTCGAAATTCTGCGAGCCCTTCGAGCTGCCGAGTTCGATGTTCTGGTCGGCATCAATCTTCTCCGTGAGGGACTAGATCTTCCTGAGGTTTCCTTGGTGTGCATTTTAGATGCTGACAAGGAGGGCTTTCTCCGAAATGAAACAAGCTTAATTCAGACTGCCGGACGAGCCGCCCGACATGTGAATGGTGAGTGTCTACTCTTTTGCGACACGGTGACTGATTCCATTCAATGCTTACTTGATGTTACGGAATATCGCCGCGCGATTCAAAAAGACTACAACGAGGAGCATGGGATAACTCCGAGGAGCGTGAAAAGAGCGGTTCAGAAAAGCCTTCATGATCGTGAAGCTAGCCATCAAGCGGCCAAGGATATCAACACCTCGCTAGTCGCAGAAGACGAGATGGTTTTCAATGCCGTCGAGGTGATTCATGAAATGGAGGAAGAAATGCAGAAAGCTTCAGCGAAGCTTGAATTCGAGAAGGCCGCTCACCTTCGAGATCAAATCAAGGAATTGAAGAAGCGAGCTGGAATGAATGAGCCTTCTCCAAAACGAAAGGGACCGGTGGATTACAATTTGGCCCGAAAGGGAGAAAAGGGTATCTAGCCGCAGTAGTGAAGCTGGAATTCTTGCTCAAGAAAAAATCGGGGATTTCTCACCCTAAGTTAAATCGCTAAAGCGAAAAGAATGGCTCAAAGGAGACGGTTTAAGAGAAGCAGGTCCGGTTCCGATATATCGAGAGACCCTACTTTCTAAGCATCTTGGATTTTGACACTCTTGTCTGATGGAGGCATTGTGGTCATCCAATGTCGGTTCCGCAAAATACTATCGCGCTTGTTTATGATTATGATCAGACACTAAGCCCCAGTTATATGCAGGATGATGTCCTGTTTCCAAAGTTTGGGATCGACCCCGAACAGTTCTGGCGCAAATGCAATATTTTAGTGAAGGAAAAGCTCTGGGATGGCGAGTTGGCTTACATGAAATGCCTTCTCGATTATCTCGGGATGGATAATGTTAGCAACGACGATCTGACGCAGTTGGGAAAGGGTTTAAGCTACTATCCCGGAGTCGAAACTGTTTTTGAAGAGATCCGAGAATTTTGTCTCCGACCGGAGCATGAGGCTGCGGGAATCAAGGTCGAGCACTACATTGTTTCATCTGGTCTCCAAGCCTTGCTGGATGGATGTTCGTTGGCTGGAAAAGTTAAGGCGATTTTTGGATGTGAGTTTGGGGAGGACGACCAGGGACGCATCAGCTTTCCCAAGCGAACGATTTCCCATACGACGAAAACCCAGTATCTCTTCCGGATCAACAAGGGGATGCTAGGTCATCAGGACGATGTGAATGATCACATGCCGATCGAAGCCCGGCCGATTCCTTTTGAGAACATGATCTATGTGGGAGATGGCCCCACCGATGTCCCATGTTTCACGGTGATGAAAAAAAACGGCGGTCACGCAATTGCGGTTTATAATACCAACGATCAAACCGGGCGCAGTTTTCGAAAGTGTTTCCAACTCTGTAATCATGCCGACCGGGTTAAGCACATTGCTCCGGCAGACTACCGGAAGGGAAGTCACTTGCGTCTACTTCTTGAGGAAATGGTGAAAGAGGTTGCGGATCGCATCCTTCAGGAGCGTCTTGAAGAAGGCCAGCAAGGGCGGGTTGCAGCACCGGGTTTTTGATTTTTTTGAGCAATGAGCAGAGAACAATTTCACTTTGTCGGCGTTTGTGGAACAGCCATGGGGTCGGTGGCAGCCGGGATGATCGAAAAAGGTTACATCGTCACGGGCTCCGACCAATCGGTCTACCCCCCCATGTCGACTTTTCTCAAAAGCAAAGGGGTGCAGATCATGGAAGGCTACCGAGCCGGAAACATTCCGGATGAAGCGACGACTGTTGTAATTGGAAATGCCATTAGTCGCGGGAACGATGAAGCGGAGGCAATCCTTGATCGGAGACTTCGCTATATGTCATTACCCGAAGTCCTGAAGGAGTATTTCCTTCGCGGACGACGCAATTATGTGGTCAGCGGAACTCACGGGAAGACAACGACAAGCTCGATCCTGGCTTGGCTCTTTGAATCTGCGGGCAAGAAACCTGGATTTATGATCGGAGGAATTCCAGCGAATTTTGGTCAGGGTGCCCGATTCACTGAATCGGAATTCATGGTGATGGAAGGCGATGAATACGACACCGCTTTTTTCGATAAGCGTTCCAAGTTTCTTCATTACCTCCCGGAGTTGGTCGTAATGAACAACATCGAGTTCGACCATGCCGATATTTACAACAATCTGGATGAGATTATCCTGACCTTTTCGAGGCTTCTGAAAGTCGTTCCCCGAAACGGCTTAGCCCTAATCAACGGGGATGACCAAAACTGCCTTATTGCTGCCAGGGAGTCCCCATGTCCGACAAAGAAGGTGGGTTTTAGCGAGTCTTGCGATCTTCGAATTACCAATGTGGAATACCTCCCAACTGGGAGTTGTTTTATGATTGATGGTGAAACCTACGAGGTTCCTATGGTCGGTGAATTCAATGTTCGGAACGCCGCCATGGCGGTTTGTTCAGCACAATTCGCCGGACTTGAGCCGGGGGAAATCAGGAAGGGCTTGGTGTCGTTTGAGGGGATTGCTCGACGGCAGCAAGAACGGGGGGAAGTTAATGGAATCACGGTTGTAGATGATTTTGCGCACCATCCCACCGCAATTGGGTTGGCGATTGATGGACTTCGTCAAAAATATCCTTCGCGACGTCTTTGGGTCATTTTCGAACCCCGGTCGAATACGACCCGGCGAAACATCTTTCAGGATGACTTGGCGATTGCTCTTAAAAAGGCGGATTGCGTTGTGATTCCTGCGATACCAGATCCTGAAAAAGTTGCGGTAGATGAGAGGCTCGATCCCGAGAAGCTAGTCGCTGACATTTCAGATGAAGGGGCCCGTTCATGGTATCTTGGTGAGGTTGATGAGATTGTGGAACATGTTTCCTCCCTAGCCGAAGGCGGGGATGTCATTGCTGTTCTAAGCAATGGTGGATTCGGCGGTATTCATGAAAAGTTGCTAACCTCACTTGATGACTAATGTCCGGAGTTGATTGGCACTGAAAATATCTTTGACCTTTATTCTGGCGTCAATTCTCAGGTCAGGGGAGTGGTTTTGATGGTGCTTCGGTCACGGTGTGGGAAGTGATTCAGGTCGGCAACCCTTCACTGAGTAACGGCTTAGATTCAATTGCCTGCTCCCAAAAGTTGGATGGCTCCTAGGCAAGCGTGGATTTTAAAGTCTACTAACACTCCAGCTTGTTCCTTGGCTTGCATGAACGAAACAAGATCTTCGAGGTTGACTAGGTGAGTGCTGATATCCTCTCCGCCGATCCCGCCACCTTCATCAGTTTTGACACAGTTTTCTGCGAGGAAGAAGTGGGTCATTTCGTCAGTCATACCGGCGGAGGTGGGTGAACTGAGCAGGGGGGATATTTTTCCAGCGGTGTATCCAGTTTCCTCGACTAATTCACGGTTAGCGCAATCAATAATACTTTCGTTCTCAAAGTCTTGCTCATCTCCGATTAAACCTGCGCAAATTTCGAGAACTCTGGATTCTACGGGGCGGCGATATTGTTCAATTAGGATTACTTGCCGGTCAGTTGTGAAAGCGAAAATGCCAACAACTCCGGAGGCATTGGGGCGAGTTGAGAACTCCCAATCGTCGATTTCTCGGAGGGAAAGGAAGCGACCTTCGTGGTGAGAGATGATCTGAGGCATATTTTCACAATACACGGCAAAGAATCGGTGGCCAAGCCACGTATGAAACGTTAAGTAGAGAGAGTTAAATGAGCGGAGAGGATTTCAACATCACGGTGAGTTTTCAGCATCGGGTCCGATTTACCCGGAGGGCATTCGCTCCGGATAATCGTTTGATGGCTGATCTTTTGGAAACTCGAGGGCGAAGTAAGGTATTGGTTTTTGTGGAAAATGGTCTCCGGGAGTTCTTTCCCCAGCTGGAAGGGGAAATTCAGGATTATTTTTCGGATCTTAGCGGGCTGAGGCTCACCGGAGTGGAATGGCTCGCTGGAGGTGAGGAGGCGAAGCGTGACGATGAAGTTTATCAGAATGCTATGTCCGCCATTGAACGCCATCATATTGATCGGCATTCTTATATCGTCGTAATTGGCGGAGGAGCATTTTTGGATGTTATTGGATTTGCGGCAGCGACAGGCCACCGCGGGGTCCGTTTGGTAAGATTTCCGACAACCACTCTTTCGCAGGATGACAGTGGAGTTGGAGTTAAGAATGGGATCAATGCGTTTGGGAAAAAGAATTTCATTGGTGCTTTTGCCGTTCCCTACGCAGTGGTGAACGATTTCCAATTCTTACATACCCAGCCTGAGTTGACCCGGCGTGCCGGTCTCATCGAGGCTGTCAAAGTAGCTTTGGTCCGTGACGGTGAGTTTTTCAACTGGATGGAAGAAAATGTGGAAGGATTACTTTCCTTGGATAAGGCAATCCTCGAGGAAGCGGTTGAGCGTTCGGCAATCCATCATGCAAGGCACATCGCTCAAGGGGGAGACCCGTTTGAACTGGGAAGTAGCCGGCCTCTGGATTACGGGCATTGGGCAGCTCACAAGCTAGAGCAGCTTACTGATTTTGCCCTAAGTCACGGTGAAGCGGTTTCGGTAGGTGTTGCACTCGATACTCTTTACGCGGCAAAAGTTGGGCTACTCAAAGCTGGTGATTCCGAGCGTGTTTTGAGGCTGATCGAGGGTTTGGAACTGCCGATTTGGCACGAAGCTTTGGAACTGAAAGATCATGAAGGACGGCGTCGCGTTTTTAACGGACTCGAGGAGTTCCGAGAGCACTTGGGTGGCGAACTCACGGTCCTGCTTTTGAAAGAGACCGGAGTAGGCGTTGATGTTCATGAGATCGACGAAGTGATCTGGGAAAGCTGCGCCGAGGAGCTCAAAGCAAGGGCTCTTTCTATAGTTTAGAGTTTATGAATATGAAGAGGGTCACGGTGCTCAATGTGGTCGGGCTGACACGCTCGGTCATGGCTAGGATGCCTCGTTTAAAAGAGTGGAGCAAGAGGCAGGAGGTGGCGAGTTTCAAACCGGCCTTTCCAGCAGTGACCTGTACCGCACAAAGTTCTTATCTTACGGGAAAAACTGCGGGACAACATGGGATCGTCGGGAATGGATGGTATGATCGGGAGGATGCCGAAGTGAAATTCTGGAAGCAGTCTAATCATCTCGTGAAGGGTGAAAAGGTTTGGGAGGCGGCGGGAGTCCAATGCGCCAAGATGTTTTGGTGGTATAACATGTATTCCTCAGCCGATTTTTCAGCGACGCCGAGGCCACTTTACCCGGCTGATGGGAGGAAGTTTTTCGATATTCATACCCAACCGATGGAAATGCGTGACCAGATCAAAGCTGACCTTGGGGATTTTCCCTTTCCTTCGTTTTGGGGACCAAAGGCTGGGATTGGATCTTCGGATTGGATTGCGAAGAGCGCCCGTTGGATCGAGGAGAAGGAGAGCCCGGCTCTGAATCTGGTGTATCTCCCTCATCTTGATTATGGGCTGCAAAAATATGGTCCCGGCGCTCCCGAGATGATCGCAGAGTATAAGGCGATCGATGAGGTGACTTGCGATCTAATTGACTTTTTTGAAAATCGCGGAGTTGAGGTTCTCGTGCTTTCTGAATACGGAATTTCGAAGGTCTCAAAGCCGGTTCATCTAAATCGGATTTTTCGCGAAAAGGGATGGATTCAAGTGAAGGATGAGCTTGGCCTTGAAACATTGGACTGTGGCGGCTGCAAAGCGTTTGCCGTGGCCGATCATCAGGTTGCTCATGTTTACGTGAATGACACTTCGATTGCTGAAGAGGTTCGGGAGGTAGTTTTGGCGACCGACGGAGTGGAGGAAATCCGGGAAGGTTGCGAACTATGGGGCAAGGGAACTGGGGCTGATCGGGGTGGAGATTTTGTAGCGGTATCGGATGAGGATGCTTGGTTCACCTACTATTTCTGGAAGGACGACGCCAAGGCGCCGGACTTTGCGCGATGCATCGATATTCATCGAAAACCTGGATACGATCCGGTGGAGCTATTTTTAAATCCTGAGATTAAACTGCCGCTTGTGAAAATCGCTGGGTTTCTGGCTAAGAAGAAACTGGGCTTTCGTGGGCTTATGGACGTCATTCCTCTGGACGCAAGCTTAGTGAAGGGATCGCATGGACGTGATACCGTTTCACAAGAAGAGCAACCGGTTGCCATCGGTAACGGGGCAGGGCAGGTCACTTCGGCCGAGGGGGTCTTCTTCTGGATCCGGGACTCGTTGACAAAATCACTAACAGCTGATTCAACCACTGCGTAATCAGAGACAACCGGGTCTTGTTAGAGATCTTTTGCGAGCGGCGCAATCATTAGTCTTTTTAAACAGTTCTGTTCGCCCTGTAAACTATCTGGTCAAATCGCCCATCACCTACACTTTTGACTACTCCAGCTTTCACCCCAAACGTTCCCTTTGCAGCCGCTAGCGAGATTGCACGTCGTCGGACATTCGCGATCATTTCTCATCCGGATGCTGGAAAGACGACGCTTACCGAAAAGCTCCTTCTTTATGGTGGGGCAATCGGCTTAGCCGGCAGCGTAACTTCAAAAAAGGAACAACAATCCACCTCCAGCGATTGGATGTCGATGGAGAAAGAAAGAGGGATTTCAGTGTCCTCAACCGTGCTGCAATTTGAATATAAGAATTGCTGTATTAATTTACTCGATACTCCGGGACACCATGATTTTTCGGAGGACACCTATCGGGTTCTCTCGGCGGTTGATGCTGCCGTTATGGTTATCGATGCAGGCAAAGGAATTGAGGCACAAACATTGAAGCTCTTTGAAGTCTGCCGTCGTCGTGGTGTTCCGATTTTTGTTTTCATCAACAAAATGGATCGGCCGTCGCGCCCTCCATTAGAGTTGATTGATGAATTGGAAACGGTCCTCAAACTAGCTCCTGCTCCTGTGAATTGGCCACTCGGAGATGGGCCTCGATTTCGTGGTGTTTATGACCGTCGCAAAGGTGAAGTGAATCTTTTCGAACGAACCTCACACGGCTCGTTTAAAGCCCCACTCGAAGTTGCGGGGATCGAAGACGACAAAGTTCGCGAGGCCCTGAGCGATGAACTTTACTTAGCTGTGACCTCTGAGATTGAACTGCTCGATGGTCTTACTGAAACCATCGATGTCGAGCGCATTTTGGCAGGTCAGCAAATGCCCATTTACTTCGGAAGTGCTATGAACAATTTTGGGGTTCAGAATATGCTCGAAAGCTTTTTGGAACTGGCTCCACCTCCTGCTGGCCGGATCAATGTGAGTGCAGACGAGATGATGGATCCAGAGTCAGGAGGCTTTTCCGGATTTGTATTTAAAATACAGGCCAATATGAATCCCCGCCACCGGGATCGCGCGGTTTTCGTAAGGATCGTTTCAGGAGTTTTTGAACGGGATATGCAGATCGTCGATCAACGCACCGGGAAAAAAGTCAGGCTGGCCAACGCTCAGAAGTTATTTGGTCAGGGTCGTGAAACTCTCGACACTGCATACGCGGGTGACATTCTCGCCCTAGTGGGAAATTACAATTTTCTCATTGGCGACACTCTCACCGATAATCCGGAAGTGACGTTCAATGAAATGCCTCGCTTTACGCCGGAGTGCTTCACTTACATCCTCAATAAAGACACAGCGAACATCAAACGCTATCGATCAGGAATGGAGCAGTTGATGAAAGAAGGCGTTGCTCAAGCCTATCATGTGCATGGCAGTGCTCAGACCGTTCCCTTGCTGGGGGCGGTTGGTCCGCTCCAGTTCGAAGTCCTGCAGGCTCGCCTTGAAAGTGAATACTCGGTCGAAACTCGCCTTGAACATCCACGGTGGAATTGCGTTCAGTGGTTTGTCGAACAAGAACCCGACAAATCGAGGAGCCACCGTGAACCACCTGAAGTAACTCTTCCATCAGGTTGTGTGGTGGCCCGTGACCAAGATGGAAACTGGGTTGTTCTCTTGCCTGCCCAGTATCTTGTCGGAATTCTCAGCGACCGGAACGAGCATCTCATTTTCCGCGATAGTGCCTAAATAATCGCAAGTCAGTGTTAGAGATTTCATCTCAAGGCTCCGTGATTCTCAATCCACGGAATCGCCTTTGAATGTCTAGAATTGAGGATAATTTTTAGGCGATTGTTTCCCAATAGATTTCCCGGAGTTCAAAAAGAAATAGCGGTTTTGAGTGAAACGGATATCGATATGTTTTTTAATTTAATTTGACACATTTTCGATGTGGATCACGCTTATTGTTAGCATACTTACGAACTTAAGCCAATATGACACTACGACGCTCGCTCTTCCCCTTATTGTCCTCGCTCTCTTTTGGCCCCGAAAGGAAAATGTTATTAGGCTTTAAGACGTTCATCTGGTCACTTTTCCTTCTTCTTATTTCCTCGGGATTTCTCCCTCTTCACGCTGCTCCCCGGATCTCTGAATTTGTAGCTCTCAACACTCGCTCTCTTGTCGACGAAGATGGTGATTCTTCCGATTGGATAGAAATTGAAAATACCGATGACACTGCCGTGTCATTGGAGGGTTGGTATTTAACGGATGATCCTAAAGACCTCGCTAAATGGGCGATTCCAGCCGTAACGCTTCGCCCAAATGACTTTCTTGTTATTTTCGCTTCCAATAAGAATCGGGTTGATCCCACCGGTATTCTACACACCAACTTCACCCTCCAGCCCGATGAGTTTATCGGGTTAGTAAAACCTGATGGAAAGACGATTGCATCTTCCTTCGATCCTCCACCTCAGTTTGAAGACATTTCATATGGCGTTGGCACAGTTGGAGCATCGATTGTCACAGTTCCGGTCGATCAGGGCGTTAATGCTAAATACCTTATCCCAGCTACCGATCCCGGCGCCGAAGACTGGCGGGTTCCTGCTTATAATGATTCTGCATGGAGTAGTGCCGCACTTGCGTTCGGTTGGGATACATCTGGGCCTTACCTGGATCTTCTTGGTAATGATGGGAATCTTTCATCTGTAGCGAAGGGAGTGAATGCTTCAATTTATGTCCGAGTGCCCATCACGATTGATGATCCCAGTGCTGTTCAGAGAATGGTTCTCGATCTTAATTGGGAGGATGGTGTCGTTGGATATCTAAACGGGGAGCAAATCCTTTCTGAAAACGCACCAAACCCAATCGTCTGGAATTCAAGAGCGACCCGATCACACACGGATAGTCTCGCTGTGGTTCCCGACACTTATGAGGTAGATTTCACCGGAAAGCTTGTTAGCGGAACCAACATCCTCGCGTTCCAAGTCATGAATACGTCGCCGAATGGGTCTGATCTACTTTTATTACCAAAACTGACAGTAGTATCGAAAGATGCCACTAGCGGCGATGTGGCGGCCTTCTTTGAGGAGCCTACTCCGGGCAATCCAAATAGCCCTGGAAAACTCGCTCCTGCCTACGTGACGGTCGATACACCGACAAGAACATTTACGTCCGGATCAATAAGCGTCGGTCTCACATCTGATAACCCTAAAGCAACTATCCGCTACACCACTGACGGGAGCATCCCAACTAACGATCTCGGTGCTGAGTCGCCAGAATACACCGAGTCACTAACAATTACCGACAACACTTTGCTCAGAACACGAGCGTTTGTTCCAGGAGCCTTGGATGGGCCTATCGAAACCCACGCTTATTTTCGCCTTGAGAGCGACGCCGCTGAATTCACCTCAAACCTCCCGACAATTCTTATCGACAACTTTGGCAAGGGTAATATTCCCTCTGCGGGAGCGACAAATAGATTGCCGATGATGATGGCAATCTTTGAGCCGAAGGACATAGGAGGTGGTGTTATGCGTTCATCGATGCTGAACCCACCCGACCTCGTCACTCGCATGGGAAGTCGTAAACGTGGGTCAAGTTCAGGTGGATGGCCAAAGAATCATTTTTCAGTCGAAGCATGGACCGAGAATGATTACGAGGAGAAGAATATCGAGCCGCTCGGATTCGGGGCAGATAATGACTGGATTCTAGGGTCGTTCTACCAGTTCGACCGTGCCTTGATCCGAAATCCATTCATTTACGATATCAGCCGTCAGATGGGTCGCTATGCGGCAAGGACGCAACATGTCGAGCTTTGGAACAACCTCCGAAACAATGTCGGTGGCAATGACTACTATGGTGTCTACACCTTGGGCGAAAGACTGGATCGAGGGGAATCTCGAATCGACGTGGACGGCCTGAATCCAACCATCATCGAGAATAATTTCACAAATGGCGGCCCTGGGGCGTTAGCTCCATTTGATGCTGACATTTCAGGCGGATATATCTTCAAGCGGGATCGTGGTAATCCAACCTTCTCTTCCTCAGGTATGGGTAATTTTGTCTACGTTTATCCGGGTGGGTCGAGCGATAGAAACCGGCCAGAAGATTTCTTTATAAACCGATCTCAGACGGCTTGGCTCACGAAATATCTTGAGGAAGCCGATGATGCTCTCGATGCAACAGATGGAATCAATCCTGAGACAGGTTTGCATTTCTCCGATTACATCGACGTTAATTCTTTCATCGACCACATCATGCTCAACAACTTCGCGATGAATGTCGACTGGGGGCGCTTGAGTGCCTTCTTGCACAAGCCGCGTGGTGGGAAGTTACAGGGAGGTCCTATCTGGGACTTCGATCGTAACATGGGTTCGGAGGACGGACGTGATCGCACTCCAAATCGTGGGTGGAATGGAACAGGGGACTCGAGTAGGACATGGTATGATAGTCGTTATCCATATTATGGAAAAGTGATGGGCTACCGCCGTAACACACAGGGTCCCCCAACTGCCCAGAGTACGAGACCAGACGTAATGCAAAGATGGATCGACCGCTGGTTTAGTCTTCGGAAGACGGTCATGTCGATCGACAATCTTAATGCCACGGTTGACAAATATGCTGATCCGCTGGATGTCAATTCTGGCGCTAATCCGGCATTGCCTGCCCCTCAGGATCGTAACTTTTCGCGATGGAATGTCGCACCTAATGGAGGAACATATGGTGAGGGCGACAGAGGTTGGACAGGGGAGATCACCCACATGAAAGGTTGGTTAAAAGCGCGAGCTGAATGGATTGACGCGCAATTCCCATCTGAACCGGAATTTAGTGTCGCTAGTGGCAGTGTCCCAGTTGGAACGAATTTGATTATGAACTTTCCGGAAGGGCAGGCTTTTTACACGACCGACGGTAGTGACCCAAGAGCCCCTGGAGGCGGAGTTTCACCAACAGCAAAACGATTCGACGGTGGCGCGGTTGATTCTATCTTATTAGTAATGGATGCGCCCGTGGATTACTTGGTTCCGACCGATAACTCGCTAGGCTTAACATGGACTCAAGCGAATTTTGATGCCTCAGGTTGGACACAGGCAAACTCGGGTGTGGGTTGGGAATCAGTAGGTGGCACACTGGAACCATTGATCGCAACCAATATTGCTAATGAACTCAAAGGCGTCAATGGAGGTGCCTATTTCCGCTGGGAATTCGACTTCAATAATGCTGGTGCCGTAAATGGAGGAACACTAAACGTGCAAGCTGATGACGGCTTCGTTGCTTACTTGAATGGCGTTGAAATTGCCTCCATTAATGCGCCAGACCCAGTTGCTTGGAATAGTACCTCATCGGGATCCACTTCAGATTCAAATGTCGTCGCAGGACGACAGATCGATATCTCGGCTTACCTTGATGCATTTCGTAACGGCACTAATGTCTTAGCGATCCATGCAATGAACTCTTCGCTAAATGGGTCAGACTTCCTCATCCGGGCTGGACTCGACATCAATGAAACTGTAGCTGCCAGCCCCTTGTTGTTGAATGAAAGCCAGGTTGTAATTGCACGAGTCCGTGACGGGGACTTCTGGGGAGCTCCAACAATCAGCCCATACGCGGTGGGCACCACGCCAGCAACTAGAGAGAATCTAATGGTTTCAGAGATTATGTATCACCCAGCTGAGCCTTCAGCAGTGGAGATAGCTGCCGGATATGATGATCAGGATCTGTTTGAGTTTATCGAGTTCGTTAACATCAGTGATATCGCCATTGATTTGTCGGGAGTCGCTTTCGATGCGGGGGCGAATTTCACATTCCCGGTGGGGATGCAGCTCGCTGCGGGAGCCCGGGTACTTGTTGTCAGTGATACTGCAGCATTCAGAGCACGCTATGGTTCAGCGCTCGATAGTTTTGTTGTTGGCCAGTTCCAAGAAGGGACGAAATTATCCAACAGCGGCGAGCGCGTCCTTATTGTTGGAATTGATGGCGCCCCAATCAAAGAGTTCACCTACAATGACAAATCACCCTGGCCGGAAGCTGCAGACGGCGATGGATTCAGTCTTGTGCTCAATTCTCCAAATAGTGCACCTGATCACAGCCTTCCTGAAAGCTGGTCGACTGGCCGTCAGGGCGGCACACCCGGTATTGGTGAAAACAAAACTGTTTTTGCCGGTGATCCTAACGCGGATTTGGACAATGACGGTCTTACCGCGTTCGCGGAATATGCCATGGGGACAGCTGATTCTGATAGCTCGTCAGGCCAAGCGGCCATAAGGAGTCGAGTGGATGGTGGTGGCGATCTCCGGATTACCTTTCCAAAGAACACCGCGGCTGGCGATGTGAATTTCATCGTGGAGATCTCAACCGATCTTAAGAATTGGAGCAGTGGCGAGATGGTCTCGTTTGTCAGTGAGGAATCAACTGGCGAAAATACTTCCGAGGTCACTTATCAAAGCGCACTTCCCAACGCCGCCAAGGTTTTCATGCGTCTCAGGTTCCAGCAGAGGTAGTTACGCGCACGCAATCTCGTAAGAAAAGCGGAAAGGAGGGCCTGATTCGGGACTTCCTTTCCTTTTTCTTGGCGAGTGCTCTCAGGTCAAATTCCATATTGGTTTTAAAAAAGGGAGCGAAACGCCTGTGGCTTGGCCTATTGAAAAGAATCTTGGCTAACGATTAACAGTCTCTATCGTCCTCACTCTAAACCTTAAAGAACGACTTTGAATACTCTAACTTCTAGACGCTCGTTTCTCGCCACGGCCATTCCGGTCACTTTTCCGGGCTCTCTCTTGAGAGCCAAGGAAAGGAGTGCGCCCTGGCTTCAAATTTCTCTCCAGCAGTATTCCTTTAATCGTATGTTCCGCTCGAAGAAGCTTGATCCTCTAGACTACCCAAAGTTCGCAGTTGAAAAAACAAAGATCAAGGCACTCGAGTATTTTAACGGTTTCTTTGAAGAAAAACTAGGTTCAGCGAAATTTCTTTCGGAGCTTAAAAACCGTTGTGGTGATCTTGGAGTTGAGAACCAGCTGATACTTTGTCGCTCAGACTTAGCTCTGGATTCGGCTAAAGCCCAAGAGCGAAAAAAGGCAGCGGCATACCTTGGACGCTGGGGTCAGTTCGCGAAGGCGCTAGGGTGCCATTCAATCCGGGTAGATTGTCGCTCAAAGGGTAATCGGGCAGAGGTAAAGAAACAGGCGATCGATGGACTCAATCAACTTTGTGAAATCCTCGAACCGATGAAGGTGAATGCCATTGTTGAGAATCATGGGAATTGGTCGAGCAAAGGCGATTGGGTAAAGGAAGTAATGAGTTTGGTAAAGCGAGATAATTGCGGAACCCTGCCAGACTTTGGAAACTTCAAAGACTACGACAAATATCAAGGTGTTGAAGATATGTTGCCATGGGCCAAAGCAATCTGTGCAAAGGTTCATGAGATTAACTCAGATGGCGAGGCAGCTCATACTGACTTTGCACGGATGCTTAAAATTGTAAAAGAAGGGGGCTTTAAAGGATTTATTGGAATTGAATTCGAGGGCGCTGCTGACTCGGTGTCCGGTGTCTTGAGAACAAAAAAGCTAATTCAAAAGACACTTCAAAAACTCGGCTAAGTGATGAGCAAAATCACCTTGTTTTCTTTTCTAATCGCGATCATCCAGCTTGCAGGTGCTAAACCTGAACTGAGTAAGCGGGGCCCTTCCATTTTAAAGGAAATTCTTTCCCAGCCGTGGGCAACAGCCTGGAAGTCGGCGACCTTAACGAAGGTTCGGCTTATCTCAGAGAAACCCGATCTTCATCAACCATTGAATCTTCCGCCAGTTTGGTCTGCGGTGATTGCGGGGCCGAATGGAGCGTCCGGACATCTGATTTGGGATAGCTTGGGCGAGGGGAGGCTTGTCGAGTTTTCGCTCGACGACGATTTTGAAGTGAAGAGTGATTCGGGGCGGGCGATTCGGGGCATTCCATCTTTCCAGCAGTTCCCTATCGAGGAGAAGGATCAAAAATCCATGGCGTCGGGTTGCGTTCCGACCGCTGCAGCCAGTGTGGTTTCGTACTGGGCCAATCAGAAATACCCTCAATGGCGCGGTGACGATAAAACAATTAAGGATCTCGTGTTACGTTTGCGCAGCAAACTTAAGATGACGCCATTTCCAGACCTTGATGGTTTTACGCCAAATCGAATGGCTTTGGCTGGAGCTTATCCAAGTGAACTTTTGAAAGTGTTGAAGGCTGAAACGGTGGCCTACAATGTTCCGATACAAATGGGGTTGGGCCGATTTACCTTTCCACTTTTTAAGAAGGAAATTGATAGTTCAAGGCCGGCTCTGTTGTCGTGCATGGTTCGCGTTGCCCATAAACCTCAACTTTCATGGCCTCACGAAGTTGCCGGCGTAGGCTACTGCGAAATTGATGGTGTGAAGCTAGTTGGTGTCATGGATAATTTCTTTCCCACCAACCATAAGGAAGCGATTCGCTGGATCAGGCAAGATGCCTTCCGGTCAATTTTAATTCTGCGACCCCGTAAGGAATAGGGATGGCGGGGGGATACCCTAGAGCGTCCTAGCTTTCATGGTGGTAAATCCTATTCAGCCCCAAATTAGAGTCGGTGCTCTGGAGGCATAGGCGAACATCACAGTTTATTAGTATCGCGCCGCAAGGAATGCTAGGAATCCATCTTGGCGGCTTTGTTAGCGCGCTTGCGCTCGTTGGGGTCAAGGATACGCTTGCGGAGGCGAAGGTAATTTGGAGTCGCTTCGACGAGTTCGTCGGGATCAATATACTCGATAGCACGTTCAAGTGAGAATTTGAGAGCGGGGGCGAGCTTAGCCGTATTCTCCTTGGTTGCCGAGCGGATGTTATCAAGCTTCTTTGCTTTGACCGGATTCACCGGAAGATCGTCGGCTCGAGAGTTTTCGCCAATGATCATACCAGTGTAAACTTCCTCCGTTGGGTTGACGAAGAGGGTGCCTCGACCTTCAAGTGCGAGAAGCGAATAAGCGGTAGCTGGGCCGGTATCCATTGAAACGAGGGTTCCAGCTTGTCGGGTTTGGATGGTTCCAGCCCATGCCTTATACTCATCGAAGAGGTGTGACATGATCCCGTGACCAGAAGTGATATTCACGAGCTCAAATTCGAGGCCGATGATCCCGCGGGTAGGAATACTAGCGGTGATCAAGGTGCGACCAGAGGCATCGTTGGTGGTCATGTCCTGAAGTATCCCTTTGCGATCATTAAGGATCTTAAGGAGAGGATTGGCATATTCTGAAGGGAGTTCGAGATAGAGAATCTCCCATGGCTCAAGGCGTTTATCCTTTTCATCGCGCTTGATGATTACAGTCGGCCGAGAGACAAGGATTTCGAAACCCTCGCGTCTCATCGTCTCAACGAGAACCGCGATTTGCATGGCGCCGCGAGCTGAAACGTTAAATACACCAGCCATTTCCGAATCTTCAACATGAATGGAGACGTTGGTTTTCATCTCGCGATAGAGTCGGTCACGTATCACACGGGACTGCACGTGCTTGCCATCCCTGCCGGCGAAAGGGCCATCGTTGATCGAGAACTGCATTTGGACCGAAGGTGGGTCGATATTAACCGGGGGGAGCGGCTCGGACTCTTCTTCTGCTGCGAGAGTTTCCCCGATGTCGGCATCTTCAAATCCCGCGATCCCCACGATGTTTCCAGCGACGCCATCGGTAACCTCTTGGATACCGAGATTAGTGTATTCAAAAACCTTACCGATCTTAGAGCGCACCTTGCTACCGTCTTTAAGAAATCGAAAGACGTTGTCGCCTTTTTTGACCGATCCAGAGAGGACTTTTCCGATAGCAATCCGGCCAACATAGTCGTCCCAGTCGATATTGGAGACGAGCATTTTAAAGTTGTCATCTGCGAGAACTTTCGGAGCCGGAATGTTTTCGATTATCGCTTCGAGAAGGGGAACGCAATCGCCCTCAGTGGCATCATGGACATTTGAGAAGAATCCGTTTTTAGCAGATCCGTATAGAGTGGGGGCATTGAACTGATCGTCAGTAGCCTCAAGTTCGAGGAACAGTTCAAGAACCTGATCATGAACGCCGAGTGGATCTGAATTGGGTCGATCAATCTTATTGACGACAATGATGGGCTTTAGCCCTTCTTGGAGGGCCTTGCGGAGAACGAAACGAGTCTGAGCCTGAGGGCCGCCAAAGGCATCAACAACAAGAATGACACCATCGACCATCTTCATAACTCGCTCAACTTCGCCGCCGAAGTCGGCATGGCCCGGAGTGTCGACGATATTGATGATGTGATTGCCCCAGTGAACGGCGGTATTTTTCGCCTTAATCGTAATGCCTTTTTCCCGCTCCAAATCCATCGAGTCCATGGCGCGTTCAGTGACGGCCTGATTTTCTCGGTAGGCGCCACCGGCTTTGAGGAGTTCATCGACAAGGGTGGTTTTACCGTGGTCAACGTGGGCGATGATGGCGAGATTGCGAAACTGAGACATGTCGGTGGCGGATGGAATTATGCAGAGCCTTGATAAGGCGCAACGTGCGCTCCTTGCCTCAGAAACGAAGTAATAGCAAGAAATCGCTCGATCGAAGCTAAATTCATTCTCGCTATATTGATGCGGTTTAAGGAATCATTTTGACAAGAGGTTGCCCATAATGGGGAGACAGAAGGAGAAGAATCCTGCGAGTTATCACGATCGCCAAGGTTTAAAAGATCCTAATCAGCGAGGTAAACAAGAAAGCGCCGCGCTTTTGAGACCTTAATTTGGAAAAGATCATCTTTCCGGGAGAGTGTCTTGAGTTTTCGCATTTAATTATCAAGTCCACCTTGCTAAAGCATTGGCATGCAAGCCAAAGGTCTTCAACTACTTGAATCTCTAACCCAAGCTCACAGTGTTCCTGGTTACGAAGACGAAGTAAGAGAAATTTTCCTGAATGAGCTGGATGGCTACGGTGAGTTTGGAGCTGATAAGAATGGCTCGGTTTATTGCGTCCGAGATTCTCCTGGACCGAAAGTGATGGTGGAGGGGCACATGGACGAGGTGGGTTTTAGAGTTCAGAATATTCTTCCGAATGGCTATCTCAAAATGGTGACCGTTGGCGGTTGGTGGGGGCACACTCTCCTGTCCCAGCGGGTTGAAGTTAGGAATCAAGAGGGTGTTAAGATCATTGGGACGATTGCATCAAAACCTCCACACTTTTTAGGGGAGGCAGAGCGGAACCGGGTCATTGGGGTGTCCAATATGTTCGTTGATATCGGGGCTCGGTCGCGGGATGAAGTAGAAAAATGGGGGATTCAACTTGGGGATCCTATTGCGCCATGGAGCCCCTGGACCCCAATGCATCAGCCGGACTGGTATATGACGAAAGCTTTTGATAATCGGGTCGGAATGGCAGGAGCAATTCAGGTCGGACAATCCGCCGAAGCTTCAGGTTGCCAGCTGATCAGCGCAGGTTCCGTTCAGGAAGAGCTTGGACTCAGAGGGGCTAAAACCCTCGCGAATGTCACCAAACCAGATGTCGCTATTGTTTTGGAAGGACCACCGGCAGATGATACTCCCGGAATGCCTGTAAACGAGTCCCAGGGCGTTCTAGGAGGCGGTGTACAGATCCGTCTCCACGATCCCAGTGCGATCATGAATCCACGTTTAGCTCAGTTTGCCATCGAGACCGCCCGTCGTGCGGGGATTTCACATCAGGTAACCGTTCGTTCAAGTGGTGGGACAGACGCGGGGTCTTTTACTTTAGCCAACGAGGGTATTCCCAGTGTCGTTCTGGGCACTCCAGCAAGGTATATTCATTCTCATAATGCGATCATTTGCGCATCTGATTATCATGCCATGGTGGCTCTGACTATTGCCATGGTAAATCAACTCGATGAAGACACGGTTAAAGGATTTACAAGCTTTCTTTAGAGACGCGCTCGATTAGGTCTCAATAGTGAAAGTGGATCTTTTGAGAGACTTCTATTTGAAGGCTGCAATGTTGCTTGCACCACGGGCGGAGCAAATAATTCCAGAGGTGGTAGAGTGTTCAACTTTTCGTTCAGAAAGCACCCAAGATGACGATAAGTTTTCCAGTTGGAAGGTTAGCGGAGGGCTTGAAACGGCTTAACTTTGCCGTTTTCCAAGGAACCGCCCAGCCAAGCAAGCAGCTGATTCATCTCAAGATGATCATTACGAAGTGACTGAAGTGATTCCCATCCACAGTGTGTCCGACGCTTCGCTGGAGCAATCTTTTCGACATGAAGTCTTCCCATCAACGCTTCCGTTTCGCGATCAATGGCGTTTTGGATCTGTGCAGGATGTGGGAGATCATCGAGATCGTTTGGCGACAAGCCAAAACTCACTACGCCGATCCCCAGTTCACTGGCTAGAGCCCGGACCTGATCTCCCAGTGATTCATCCGATATGCTGTCGGCTAAATATAGAATCCCCTCGTTGGCCCACATCGAGCCACTCATGGTTTGGAACAAATCTTCACGAAAATTATCGTGACTGGTCTCAACGCGCATCCGAATGGAGCTGAGATGGTAGGGAGGAAGTCCAAGAGTTTGTTTGAGCGCGAGATGGGCAGGATCAAGCGCAAGACCATCTTCATCAAACTCACCATGCTCCCAGTCGATGAGCACCATTTCGGGGAATTTCCAAAGGTTTCCAAGGGGAGCTTCGATTGAGAGCGACTCCCGAAATTCGAAAGTGAAAACGCTTTTGGTCTCAGCGTATTTTTGAACGATTGCCCGAAATTTGCTGAGACGTAGCATGGCTTTATCGACTGAAGAGCTATCGTCGAGATCATCAAGTCTACCCTGAGTCATCGCTAGTAAGCCTTTAGCACTTGAGAGGGCGGGAACCGCAGCTCCTCTTTTATAGTATCCTTGACCCTTTTCGACCTTCGCGATGGGCGAGTTTGGATCGCATGACATCACCGAAAAGTGATAACGTAGCGAGGCATCAGAATATTCTCCATCAAGGCTTATTCGAAGCAGGCGAATTAATTCTGTCCCTTTGATCGAGTCCTTCGGATTAGAAGGAAGGATTTCGGAAAGAAGATCAGAAAGTTGATTGCGGAGGCTCATGATACAATTTTTATGCAAAAACGCGACGCGATGCTAGATGCAACGGGATGATGTGTAGTTTGGGCAAGCTCCAAGTCGATCAAAACTGCAAAAAGTGAGATGATTTTTAAAAATAATATTCAGTCTTCTGAACTATTCATTGAATAAATTGTTTCAGCTTGCTGTCTCAATTAACGAACTGTTAAAAAAGCAGCATGAAGAAACGGTCTACAATCATTCTCATGATGATTTTATCATCTCTTGCGTCAGCACAGAGCGCTAGAGAGATTATGGAGTCCGTCCGCCAGGTCACTATTCTCCAGAAAGAGCAAACACTTACCGGAGTTCTTCGCAAGGGGGCAAATAAGGTTCCCCTCAACTTGTTTCTTCGAGGTAAAGATATCCAATTTACCTTAAATGGTGGTGCCGAAGGCTTTCATCTTCGATTGAAAGAAAATGACCAGGAGTTTTGGGATATTGATGATGGTAAAGCGAAACGGTTTCCCGCCAACAAGATTGGGGCATCAATCGCGGACACGGATGTGACATACGAAGACCTTGCTTTAAAATTTCTTTATTGGCCCAACCCTCAGCATGCGGGAAGTCAAAAAATTGGCCTTGAGAATTGCTGGAGAATCCATGTCGTTAATCCGGAGAAAACCGGGAGCTACCGCGAAGTGAGTATTTGGGTGACAAAAAAGCATCGAGCTCTTGCCAGAGTTGTCGGATACGGTCCGAGGCCAGGTCGACGACCGCTGAAGCAATTTGAAATCATTGACGTGATGAAAGTAAATGGAGTCTTCACGGTCGAAACGATGAAAGTCAGTAGGTTCGATGAGAAACGAAAAGTTCAAGGCATCACATACCTTGAATTTGACAAACCCAAGCGTCGGGGTCGCTAGAGACAATTCTTTTAAGAGATACGATTCCGTCCAATTGAATTGGCAGCTTTCTTAAAGCAGAGTTTCGAAAACCTGTTGATAGTTGTTCTCTTACGCATCCAGCCCAAAGGCTGTGTGAACGACTCTTGCGGCCTCCTCAATCTGGTCCTCTTCGACGGTGACTGAGATTTTAATCTCTGATGTCGAAATCATTCCAATGTTGACCCCAGCTTCACCCAATGCTTCGAACATCTGGGCAGCGACTCCGGAATGGCTACGCATGCCGATTCCGACACACGAAAGCTTGGCAATACCGGCTTCGGTTTCTATAGCGGCATCTCCGGAGAGCTCGGCAAGGACTGGTTTCAGAGCGCTTTGCGCTCGACCGAGATCGTTTGTGTGCATCGTGAAGGAATGTCGTGCCAACTTATCACTAGCGATATTTGAGACGATCATATCGATATTCACCTCAGCCTCAGCGAGTGCGCCAAGAATGCGACCAGACATTCCTGGAGTGTCAGGGATGTTGGTGATGGTAACTCGGGCTTGGGAGCGCTCGATTGAGACTCCGCGAATGACAACTGATTCCATGGCTTCGTGTTCTTCGGTGACAATGGTCCCCGGGTTATTATTAAGTGATGATTTAACCTCAAATCTCACGCCATATTTTTTGGCGAATTCGACAGAACGGGATTGCATAACCTTGGTTCCGACAGAGGCGAGTTCGAGAAGTTCGTCGTAAGAAATTTCCGGAAGTTTCCGCGCTTTTCCAACGACTCTAGGATCGGCGGTGTAAACTCCATCAACATCAGTTAGGATCTGGCATAGATCGGCTTTAACAGAAGATGCGACGGCGATCGCTGAAAGATCCGATCCTCCACGCCCAAGAGTATGGATCATACCCTCTTCAGTGATTCCCTGAAACCCGGCAACCACGACAGTTAGGCCCTCCTCAAGATATCGATTGATCAAAGTTGGCTCAATTTTCTCGATTCGTCCACGGGTGTGCGACCCGCTAGTTAGGATTCCAGCCTGACGGCCAGTTGCTGAAATTGCCTCGATACCCATTTCATTTAGCGCGATTGTGAGGAGGGCGATGGATTGCTGCTCGCCAGACGAGAGAAGGACATCAAGCTCTCGCTCTATGGGCTGCTGGGAGAGTTCAGTGGCAAGGGCGATGAGTTTATCGGTTTCGCCACCCATAGCAGAAATTACCGCAACAACCTGATGGCCTTTTACGCGCTCAGCCTTGATGCGGTTGGCCACATTTTTAATGCGATCAATGGACCCAACCGAGGTTCCACCGTATTTTTGGACAATAAGTGCCATGGATATCTTT
Source organism: Akkermansiaceae bacterium (assembly GCA_029242935.1). Taxonomy (GTDB): domain Bacteria; phylum Verrucomicrobiota; class Verrucomicrobiia; order Verrucomicrobiales; family Akkermansiaceae; genus SW10. Next base: position 29,728 of record JAQWSX010000103.1, on the reverse strand, counting down.
GCTTAAGGCTTGAGGAGAACGATAGCAAGCAAGAGCAGAAGCAAAAACCACCGTATGGGATGAAAAATCGAAAATTCAACAAAAGGATCGAAAAACTAGCGATGGCTACGAATGATCCTAAACGAAAGGGATTTGAGCTAGCACTCGTCGGCTCCGTGGTGCAATTTTTTGATCAGAATTTGTGTCCTTCGATCGCGTCAGAGTGTCTCGATTCGAAAGACCACAGGTCTATTGGTGAGGCAGTCGAGGGTTTCAACTTCGGCAAGAGCTTGTTTCAGCTTTCCAAAGGGGCAGGTGTGAAGAAGGAAGACCATCTCAACGAAATCCGCGTCGGGATTATCTGCATCAACGGGTGAGTGAGTCCCGGAGATTCCGATCTCGTGCTTCGCAAGAACGCTGGCAATATCCGCGATCACGCCGGGGCGATCGGTGACAGAAAATCGGACGTAGTATGAAGTCGCGGTATCATCGATGTCCACTAAGTCACCTAAATCATGATAAGGGAGAAACCCCATCTTGTTGTCTGAACTGCGAGCAGCCTCGACTAAATCGGAGACAACGGAAGAAGCAGTGGGACCTTGTCCGGCGCCGCGGCCGTAGAAAAGCGACTCGCCCAAATGATCACCCTTGATTGCCACGGCATTAAAAACGCCGTGCACAGAGGCTAGGATGTGAGTTTTTGAAAGGAAGGAAGGTTGGGTCCGAATCTCGATTCCACCACCCTTGTTCGCGATGACAAGTGATAGAAGTTTGACTACGTAGCCGAGATCTGAGGCAAATTTAATATCGAGAGGCGTGACCTTCTCGATGCCGCGAACATAAACATTCTTGTAGTTGATCAGGAATCCATGTGCCAATGATCCCATAATAATAGCCTTGTGAGCAGCATCCCACCCATTTACGTCGAGAGTTTCGTCTGCCTCTGCATAGCCAAGTTCTTTGGCTTCTTTGAGTGCCTCTGGGTAGCCTAAGCCCGCTTCGGTCATGCGCTGCAAAATGTAGTTGGAAGTCCCGTTGATAATTCCAGCGATTGATTCAATTCGGTTGCCCACAAAAGATTGCTGCACCGCTTTTATGATGGGGATTCCTCCGGCGACAGCGGCTTCGAAATAAATCGGAGTATTGTTTTCTTTTGAAAGGGCAAAGAGCTCGGGGCCTCGTTCTGCCAGAAGCGCCTTATTTCCTGTCACCACGGGTTTTCCAGCCTTCAAAGCTTCTGCAACGAGATTGAAAGCAGCTTTTGTCCCTCCGATTAATTCCACCACAATATCAATCAAGGGATTTTCGACGACCTCCATGAGATTCGTGGTGAATAATTCGGCGGGAGCATCTCCTTCCCGTTTTTTCGACAAATCGCGAACCGCGATTTGTCGAATTTCCATGGCAGCAGATCCTTGGGAGCGAGACTCAATGAGCCCCCCATGTTCCTTAAGGATGTTCCAAACTCCGGACCCGACAGTGCCAAATCCGGCCAAACCAATTCCTGAAACTGAGCAGCTCACACCTATTTCTTAAGAGTGTTCGGGGAGCAAAAACAGTAAAAATGTGAATGAACCTTGAATTGCACCCGTTATTGGTGCCGTTATACTAGGAGCAGATGAAACGTGAATATCCTTGGGAAACAGCCAGCACCTACTCTCCTCCGCGTCGTGAGGGGCTCGGATGGTATGTTCTCGTTGCTGTTATCTTGGCACTCATTATCCATGTGGCTGCTCTTGTAGAAGCCGGAAATACCTTTTACGAGTCCGAGATTTCCGAGGCGACCGAGTGGGTTTCGCAGCCGGTCCGGCTCAACATGGCGGAAACCGAACTCGAGGACGTTGCGGAGGTTCCTCCAGAGGAGGAGCTTGAGAGGCCGATCGATGATAGCGAATTGGTTGATGATCCGGAGGCTGCCATTGCCGAGCTTCAGGAAATAGAGATCGATATCGACACTAAAGTGGAGGAGATGTCGTTTCCTGAGATGAGAATTGAAAAGCCCATTTTGGCAGGAGCCAATGTTGGGGATTTGCTCAAACCTACGGTTGGTGAGCAAGAAGATTCTGATATTCCTGATCCAGGCAAGATTCGTATTGATTTCCCCGAGGCCAAGAAAGGCCAGATTATTGTCGATGAAGGGACTCAACTTGCCGATGTTCTTGATCCCGATAAAGTCGTTCAAGATTTAGGCAAGTTAAAAGGTGGTGGTGGAAGGGACACAACCGGTGAAATCAAAGGCTACACCGGCCTTTCCGCCTATGCCAATATGTCGCCGGGTGAGCTCCAGCAGAACAAGGCCACTATTGGAAGTGACCTTCTCTTTGAGTTTAACAGCAACACTTTAAGGGATGATGCCCGTATCACGTTACTAACTGTGGCTCAGCTAATTGATCGAAATCCGGGTATGTTTTGCTGGGTCGAAGGCCACACTGATACTTTTGGAGGCGAGGAATTCAACCTTCAGCTTTCCTTGAAACGCGGTCAAGCGGTGAAGGATTGGTTAGTTAGATCACTTCAGCTTGACCCTAAATTTATCGTGGTTCGCGCCCTCGGGAAAACTGAACTTGTTGTGAAAGAAGGTAACCGTGATGCGCAGGCGGCGAACCGGCGGGTTGACATCAAGATGCGAAAGATTCCTCCTAACAATACAGCTGGAAGGGTCTTGGTTAAACCAGGTGAAACTCCGGAGGAAATCCCACGAGGCATTCCCGTCGAAGATGATGAAGGTGGAGAAATCCCCAGAGCCGTTCTGGTTCCAGATGATGAGAAGGTGCCGAAGGCAATTCCAGTAGGGGAATAGTCGAGCTTGTCGTAAGGAGTGAAGTCTAGTTCATTGGAGCCGTGCTGAAAATTCTGACCGAACCCCCAGTCTGGAAGGCCGTTCTCGGATTCGATTTCGATGACACCTTGGTGATGAAAGACCGTCCGTCGGAAGTAGACGAACGGTTCTTTGAGTGCTTGAAGTGGGTTCGCTCCACCTATGGTGCGGCTTGGGGAATAGCCACTGGTCGATCCTTGTATCAGCTGATCGAGGGGCTCAACGAGGCTGGTTTCCCCTTCCTCCCAGATTTTGTGATCGTTCGTGAGAGGGAGATTTTCTTTCCCGGGCAATTTGGTCGCTGGGTTCCTGATGAAAATTGGAATAAGAGGTGTGAGAAAGATCACAATCGCCTCTTTAGAAGGTGCAAGCGAGTGCTTGCCAAAATCAAAGATCACGTTGAGGCAAACACCGATGCCCGTTGGGTATCGGTCGAAGGAGATGCTGCAGGAATCGTCTCATCAACCGAAGAGGAAATGGATGCAATCCTGAAAACAATCGAAAGTCTCGCTTTACATAGTGATCTTACTTTTGAGCGCAATTCAATCTACCTTCGCTTTAGTCATCGCGCCTATCGTAAGGGCACTTGTCTTCAAGAGGCTGCGAATCGCTGGGGACTTGAATGCGATAAAATTCTCGCGGTCGGTGATAATCACAATGATCTGAGTATGCTGCATCCCGAGATCTGTGAGGCCTGCGGGTGTCCTTCCAATGCCATCTCTGAGGTGAGGGACTATGTGACGAAGCGAGGCGGGAAAGTGGCTGCCAATCCGGGAAGTATTGGGGTGATGGAGGTGATGAAGCACTACTTCGATCAATGAGCGGCGAGCTTTGGGCTTTTGCAGTCATTATGTTGATTGGGCAATTCAGCCCAGGCCCGGATATGCTTTTGCTAACAAGGACTTCTCTTGCAGAGGGCTTGCGATCGGGCTGGATGATGGTGCTTGGAATTAGCACGGGGCTCACGCTGCATGCTACCCTTGCAATTGGCGGTATTGCCGTAGTGCTAGCGAGGGGAGGAGCCATTGCAAGCGGATTGGAGGGGCTCGCCGCTCTCTACCTTCTCTGGTTAGCGTTTGGATTGCTAAGGAAACCAAAGTTCGCGGGGGAAGTTGATATCCCCAGACGAAGTCCCTACTTGCGTGGATTATTTTGTAATTTGCTTAATCCCAAGGCCTTGGTCTTCTTTGCTAGCGTGGTCGCAACTTTTTTAACCCGACCTCACCCTGATTGGTGGCCCTTTGCGCTATGGCTAATTGTGGTCGGAGAAGCTCTTTTTTTCTGGTGCCTCTGGGTTTGGCTTTTGCAAATACCCAAGGTGCGCAGGGGGTATCAAAGGTTTAGCCGATCAATCGATCTTCTTTTTGCCTTGGCTTTGACGGGTTTGGCCATTCACTTGCTGCTCTGGTAAGTTCCTAAAGGGCAGAAACTATTATTGGATAGCTTCTAGATCTTTCGCCCGTAATCTCACCAACTCAATTATGAAGAAATATTGTATTAAAGCTATTTGCCTCGCATTTTTAATGGTCTCTCCGGCCTTTTCCAACCACCACAAGGAAGCGAAGGGGTGGACCGATCTCTTTAACGGCAAGAACCTCACTGGATTCACGCAGAAAAATGGCACTGCCACTTTTGAAGCCAACGGAGGTTCAATCGTCGGAACAACTGCTAAAGGCAGCCCTAATTCCTTTCTTTGCACTGATAAACTCTATGGAGATTTTGAGCTAACCTTCGAAGTTAAGGTTCACAATAACTTAAACTCCGGCGTAATGATAAGGTCCCAGACCAAGGGGAATACTCCCGAAGGACGGGTAAATGGCCCCCAAGTTGAGATTGAATCCAGTGGTGCGAAAGGGGCTGAATCGGGTTATATTTACGGTGAAGCTTGTGGTGGTTGGATGACTCCAAAGAATCTCTTGAAGCCTCACAAACATTTTAAGGATGGCGAATGGAACAAATACCGCATTCTTGCCAAGGGACCAAGGATTCAGGTCTGGATCAATGAAGTTCAGATTTCTGATCTTACCGACGGCCCCAAGTATCAAACCTATTCCAAGGGCTTTATCGGCCTTCAGGTTCACGGTGTGGGTAACCGCGGGCCATTTGACGTGGCCTGGAAAAACCTGAAAATCCGGGAGCTCTAAGCGGGCGAGTCTTAATAAATTCTAAAACCGGATGGAATTTACCCCGTCCGGTTTTTAAGATTGGGATCTTGGGGTGAAAGCTATTCGCCGAGCCCGAAGCGAAGGAAGTTGTTCACGGTGATGGTATCGCCGAGCTCTTTACTCTTCGCTTCAAGGAGGCTCTTAATGGGCGTATCAGGTTCCTTGACAAAGCCTTGCTCAAGAAGACAGCGCTCTGAGTAGAACTTACCAAGTTTTCCTTCGATAATCTTCTCAAGGATGTCAGCAGGCTTTCCTGCACCTTCCATTTGCTTCCGGAAAATGTCTTTTTCCGATTCAACGAGCTCAGCTGGAATGTCTTCGCGCTTGAGACCCGCAGGTGAGGTCGCTGCGATATGAAGAGTGAGATCCTTAACGAGATCCCTGAAAGCGTCCGAAGATGCAGTCTCAGCCTTTTCAGCACTCACTTCGATAAGAACACCCACCTTGCCACCGAGGTGGATATAGGAAGCAACGCCACCCTCACCATTGAGGGTGAGCCGCTCGAAGCGGCGGAACTGGAGGTTTTCACCCATTTCGAGGACTTTCGTCTTGATGAAACCTTCAAGAGTTTCATCACCCTTTGGAAGAGCTTTAGCTGCCTCAAGGTCAGTGGCATCGCTCGCAAGAACGGTTGCTGCAACCTCCCCGACAAATGCTTGGAAGTTCTCGTTCTTGGCTACGAAATCGGTCTCACAGTTAATTTCGACAAGAACTCCTGATTTTCCGGAGTCGCCCAGAGCGGCCACGATGATTCCTTCGTTGGCGTCGCGGGAAGCCTTTTTCTCGGCTTTCGCTTCGCCCCGCTCACGGAGGATCTTGATGGCGGCATCGATATCACCTTCAGTTTCTTTGAGGGCGTTCTTGCATTCCATCATGGCAACTCCGGTCTTTTCACGGAGCTCTTTAACGAGAGATGCGGTGATCATAATGTCTGTTTCTTTCTCAGGTGATAAAATTTAGCTCTTGGCGCCCACAACGATTCCATCAACAAGGTTCTGAAGAACGATTCGGATCGAACGCATTGCATCATCGTTTGCAGGAACCGGGTATTCAAGCTTGGATGGATCTCCATTGGTGTCAACGATTCCGATGATGGGGATTTTCAGACGCTTTGCCTCGGCCACCGCGATGGATTCACGAGCGGTATCAACGATAACGACAGCATCGGGGTGTTTCTCCATGTCACGAACTCCGTTGAGGTTACGGTGAAGTTTATCCTTCTCACGATTCAGAGCAGAGAGCTCCTTCTTTGACATGGACTTGTATTCTGGTGCACGTTCGATGTCCTCAAGATACTTGAGGCGTTTCACCGAGTTGCGAATGGTAGTAAGGTTGGTGAGGGTTCCACCGAGCCAGCGGTAGTTGACATAGTACTGGCCGGTTGCTTCAGCCGCCTCGCGGACGGCATCTTGGGCCTGGCGCTTACAGCCAACGAAAAGGATTTTTTTGTTTTTAGCCGCAATCTTTGCGAGGAAATCCGAGGCCTTATCAAGGCACTGAACGGTTTTCACGAGGTCGATGATGTAAATTCCGCCTTTGTCCTTCATGAGGTAAGGCTTCATCTTTGGATTCCATTTCTTGGTCTGGTGCCCGTAGTGGACGCCAGCCTCGACCATATCTTTGACGAGTTCGTTAATCATTTTATTGGGTCCTCCGTTAAAGCACGAAGGCGCTTTTTGTAAGAAATTGCTGCAATCGGTCCCTCCCAATTTCTCGTTGTTGATAGTGCAGCTCGTAGAAGGGACGCCGGATCTACGTGGGAAAGGTGAAATTGGCAAGGAATTTCCAGTTAAAGAACCTGAAATCAATGGTGCGGTTCCCCAAACGTTTGCTTCCTGCTTGTGGGCTTTATTTGGCGGTCAGGGAAGCTGTCACAACCTTTGCAATAAGAGCAGCGCCACCCGTATTGGGGTGCACCGTGTCAGGAATCAGGTTGTCTTGACCCTCGAGAGCTGCGTAAACGTTAATAATCTCAAGCTTGAGCTCCTTCGCGATCTTTTTGATAATAGGAACCTGCGCCTTGGTATCCTCGTTGTTAATTCCCCAACGACCTTTTTTTGCGATGTATGGAGGAAGACAAAGGAAGATCTTTGGCTTGGATGCAAGTTTTTGAAAATCGGAGATTAAGTCACGGTAGTCATCTTCGTAGTCTTTATCAGCATTTTTCCAATTCGTCGGCTTGGTATCGTTTGTCCCAAGCATGATCACAACGACATCGGGATTTGAGGAAAGAGCGTCCGTAAATTGCTTGGATTTTTGGTAGGGCTTGTTGCCGCTATTCATCAAGGTGGTTCCGCTGAGGCCAAAGTTTTGGACCTGCCATTTTTCTCCGAGTGTCCTCTGGGCTTGCGCGGGCCACGACTGCCCGCGTTCCGCCCCGACTCCCTGCGTAATACTATCCCCAACGCAGGCGAGAACGAGGCGCTTTGCTTCTTCTGCCTGCGTAAAGTTTAAGAATGGAATTGCGCAAAATGCTAGGAGGAGGGGATTAATTTTCATTGGTGTGTTTTTAACAGTTCCGCTGAGCTGGTTAGGGAAATAATTGCGATCACTACTTTTCAAAGTAGGGCTAGCACTCGATTAACTCGAAATTACTTTGCGGCAGATTTGACTGATTGAATGTATCGGCGGATCGCTTCGAATTGTTTGTGAGAGTCGCCGTCCAGTATATCAGGTCGAAGGCCGGTGCCATCGTCGGGGTTTGTGTATCGGGGCATCTTGGTGTCGGGGACGAGACGGGCGGGATTGAACATCCACTGATGATAATATCCCGGACGAAGTCGTTCGTGGGTGATCCCGAAATTGATACCCTGAACTTCGAAGGCAGCGAGAGCTGGCTTTTCGTTGATGGCATGGCAGGTGACGCAGGCATAACCAGTCATACCAACGAGCTGCTCGCCAACTTTAACTTGGTCGGCTGCGGGCTTCTCCCTGGATGGTTCTGACGCTGGAAGTCCGTGGTGTTGACCAAGTCCATGAGACATGTGTTTTGCGTGGAGAGGAAAGGCGGGCATACGCATTTCAAGCCATGGACGGGGGCGAGGGTTTGCGATACCAAGAAGAATTTTCTCTAGGTATCCGGTATGCAGCATCGCACCCATGTGGGTGAGAGGCGGTCGGGATTGGATGAGTCGTTCGTCGGCTTCCTTGATGTGATCAAGTAATGATTTAGTCTCGCCATGGGTTTTAGTGAGGAGTGATCCCTGGCCGTTATAAGCATGGCATGACGTGCAGTTGAGAGCCTCGATCTGGCGGCTGGTATAGGCTTCGACAGTGTCGTTGTGTAAAGCAGGGAGGACCGCCGGGGTAATTGCCTTCTTTTCCTCGTCAGTGAGGATGAGTCGAGGTGATTTTCCGCTTTGATGGTCCGGGCCCAGACAAGCTTTGGTCCAGTCCTTAAGATTGGCGAGATTTGGAGCGGATTTCTCAGATGGCTCGAGCCCTTCGTGACAGCTGGAGCAATTCAAAGAGGTGACAAGACCCTTGCCGCGAACGGCATCACCGGGAGGGAATTCAGAGGGGTCTGGAGTGTGCTCACCAGTGGACGTCTTTGTGAGGTAGGCTGCTAGTGAGGAAGCTTCTTCGTCGGAGAAACGGAAGTTGGGCATTTTGATAGCCTCGTGATGCTTCTGTGGATTCTTTAGGAAGCTGGCGAGAGATCCGCCTTTAAATTTTGCCGCGACATTGTTGAGCGGAATCCGCCCATTTTCAAAATCCGGCTCGTCAGCGTCGGGTTTGGAGTGACAGGCGATACAACCGAGTTTATGGAAATGCTCTCCGCCTTTTTGAGCGAGTGAAAGATCGGGGGCGCTTGTGGCTTCTTCCTGTGTGATGAGTGACGCGAGGTAGGCTCCGATATCGGCCGCAGCCTGAGCGCCCTCAGGCCTGGTATGATCGACCATGGCGGGCATGGTGGTTGTTGGCTTCAACTTATCAGGTTGGGCGATCCAGCGAGTAAGCCAGGCTTGGTTTGCGCGTGAACCGATGCCAGTGAGGTTTGGTCCGGCGTATTTAAGCTCTGGCATGGCAGAAGAGCCGAAGTCAGCCTTATGGCACTGGATGCAGTTATGATCAGCAAAAAGGTGGGCGGCATCGATAGGAGTTTCACTTAAAGAAGTGAAGGATGAAGCGGGAAGGGGCTCGCGGGGAAATTCGCGACGTTCTTCCCAGTAAAGACGGAAGTAGCCAGCCCCATTATCCGGAGAAGTGAAGGTGATTTCGATCGGGATTTCGCCGGGGTTGAGGCGGATACGATCCGACTTCCCCTCCATAAAAACGACCTCTTCTTCGTTGATCTTGAGCTGAACCTTGCCCTCGGATTCGACCGAAAACGAGATGCGAAAGCGTTTCGGAATAGTGAGTTTTCCAGTGTAAATCGCACTAAAAGGGCCGACCGGAAGTCCTGCTGCCGGAGACTCACCCTCGCCAACAAAGAGTGCTGGGACGGCAACCTGTTTGGTCGTGGATTTGCCTGCCGAAGTGAAAGAGGCTTTTAAGTTAGCATGGGCTGAAATTATCAAACCAAGCAGAAGAAGAGAAAGCGAAATGAACTTCATCGAGTGAATATTAATCGTCTATTGAAGGAGGGCAAAAAGAAAAACGCTCCTGAGTAAACTCAAGAGCGTTTTGAAGTTTTTAAAAGACTAGTTTACTTACTAGGAACCCTGTGGATGGTGCTGTGGATGGTGCCAATTAGCTCCTCACCGCCGGAGGACTCGAGATCGTATTCAAGCTTGAACTGCTGGCTGGGCTTGTGACCTGCAACGGTCAGAAGAACCGACTTTTTGTCGCCCCCAAGTTTAGCGGCAGTAATCTTCACGCTGTCGCGCTTACGATGCCTCTTCGACTCCTTTTTGACTGCACTGGCCTCCGCACTTTTATCGGGATTATCAACCGAGAACTGGCCTGAACCATACTGAGGGCCCCGAATATATTTCCAGCGCTGGGCTGTAAAGGAAGTCGGATCTGTCGCCAGTTCGTCGTCGAGTTCGACATCGAAGGTTAACTTGATGCCTTCCTTTGTGACTGTCATGGCAGTTGGAAGCGGATTAACTTCCTTCGTGTTACGACGGATGCGCTGCAGGCCAGCTTCGTTTGCCGCGTTGGTCTGCCATCCTCGGAATCCGACGACATACATTGAGCCATCTGGGTGGAAGACAGCGCGCTGGGCGGATGATGAAAGTTTCACGGGAAGTTTCGCGACACCCCCTTGGTAAAATCCGTCGGAGACCTTCTGACGAAGAACGTGGTAAATGGCGGATTGCCCGTAAGAAAGGTGAATAAGCTCCCCCGGCTCTATACCAATCTTAGCATTTTTCGGGACCCAAACTTGTCCACCGCCTGAGTTGTCGACTGACATCGGGAGATAGCAGAGGGGCTCGGTGAATTTTGATTTGTTTTTTTGACGGGTGTCTTCAACACCAAAAAATGGAGTCCCGTTTTCCGGCTGGTAAAAGTTAATTTTACAACAGGGCTGCCAAGTCCCCTCATTCTCGCCAGTTGTAATCTCGCCGTTTGGCCCGACCCCGATGCCACCAGGAGCACGAAGACCTGTTCCAATAGTGTAAAGGCGCTTACCGTCCGCACTGATTTTCACGAAAGCCCCATTGTGAGGTAGGATTTTTTCGAAACCACGTCCGCCACCACGAACGGGTGAGGCTTTGGCAAAGTAGAAATTCCCCTCTTTGTCAGTCTCAAGACCAAACTGGAATTCGTGGAAATTGTTGGAAAGATAGACATCATTATTGAAGACTACAAACTTATCGGCTTCCCCATCATCGTTGAGATCGTAGGTTGCATAGATCCCATCGCGACCGGAGATGTGCGGAACATCATTTAGAATCTTGAGGCCGAGTGGCTCGAAGAACCCGGTGGCATAGCGTTTCCACGTAAGTTTTTTGAAATCCTTTAACCCTGTGAGCATCCAGATATCGCCATCCCAAGTCGAGAGAAGGGCCCGGTTGCCATCTGAGAAGAAGTCAACGTCTGACATCCGAACCTTTCCCTTGTAGGGAGAGGCCTTCAAAGCCGGGGGAAGGGGGACCTGATCAACGAGCCAAGCCTTTTTGGAACTATCTAATTTGGCCTCGACCTCGAAAACCTCAGGCGAGATACTAGGACCTCCCTCCGTAAGAGCGGTAAGGGAAACTGGGGTGGGCGCCTCGGCATCTGAATGGGCCGTGTAAAGTAGAGCAACCTTCGTCCGCTTCTTTGATGCATCAAGGCGTAGGTGATAAGTGCCATTGGATGAAGAAATTTTACCGTTCCCATCGACGGTTTTCACTTTAAGCGTGAAGCCTTTTTCGCTGGAATCGTCGAGAAGGCGAACAGTAAGCGGCTTATCGTGGGGTTCCACCTCAAGATAGCGAGCCAACCCGTGATTGTGATCACTAACGGCGTCGAGGATGTGTGTCCCATTGACGGCGTAGGCAAGGACGACCTGGTTACCACTGCGGAAGTATCCTTTGAACTCCAAATGCGAGAAGTTTCCGTAACCCTTCAGGGGCCGGTTATCCTTGAATGCGCCCGAATCGTCGGCCCACACCGGGCCTTCTGCTGCAGTGAAGAGGTAGGAATCCTTATTGTTAAACTCGTTTACTCTTTGGTGACCACCACCCCAAGGAGTGTTGATGAGGTTCAGACCCTTGTCAGTTGCAGAGACAAGCGAAAGATTCTCGGTGTTGAAAAGAGCAACCCGACCTGGCAATGCGGAATAGTTGAGCGCAATGCCTTTTAGCGCCGACTCGCGGCGCAACTTACCCTTGAAATAATCGCCATAGGTTTGAAAAAAAGCAGGACCGTGATCAGCAAGGTGATACCACTTCTCCTTGGTGTTGGAGGCAGAGTTATATGCGATGAGAGCAGAACGCGGTATCCCCATCTCGCCCATGGCCGCGAGGAGTGATCCGGAAGCTAGCTCCCGGACTTGGACCCCACGGAATTGGACTGGGGATCCGTCATCGTGGTTCTGCAGTCCAAAGTAACCGCCGACATCACCTCGGCCATCCTGACACTCGTAAACGTTAATAAGCTTCCCATTGAGGATGACTGCGATCTGGTCACCAGCCGTGATTATGCTGTAAGTATTCCATTCGCCAACTTTCATGCCTGGATGAATCGCGGGCTGAATGTCATAAATCGCGCCAGTTTTATTTTTGTGGGACTCGTTACCGCAGATTTGGATCTCGTATCCTTGCTTGACGGCGACCCAAGGATCGTTGCCCGGATTAGGAAATCGAACGAAGATGCCTGAGTTATCAGCGTCTTCGGGGGCCAAAAATTCAACGGTAAAGACCGCATTGGTAAACTCTTTTTTACCGTAATACCAGAGGCCCATTCCTCCTTTTGCGGTGGAAACACCATTTTTTTGTTCAAAAGAACCGGGACCTGCCATCTTCCAGTCGGAAGCGGCTTCAGGGAGGACATTGTAGGCTTCCTTAGCACAAAGCGAGCTGAGGAGGAATGGAAGGAGGGCTAATCGTTTCATAAATCGGATGTACAGTGACCTTTCTACGCCAGTGGTCAACTTGGTTTGTCAGTGGATTTTTCAGGCTCGCTAAATTCTGTATTATTTCACAGTCTGTTTCTACCGCTCCCCGGGCAGTCGCTGGTTTTCGCATGAAAACTGGAGGAAAGTCCGGACACTACAGAGCAGTGTGCCTCCTGAAAAGGAGGGACGGTGGTTCGAGAGAGCCGCTGGACAGATAGTGCCGCAGAAAACAAACCGCCTTTTTCGGAAGGTAAGGGTGAAAAGGTGGGGTAAGAGCCCACCGCGCCGAGGGTAACTGAGGTGGCAGGGTAAACCTCTCACAGTGCAAGACAGAACAGGGGAAGGGCTGCTCGTCCGTCTAGTCCCCGGGTAATAGTCGCAGAGATAAATGACTGCCGAAGTCCATACAGGATGGATGGAACAGAATCCGGCTTACAGGGGAGCGGCCGCCACCCTTAAAAAATTGGCTCATGATTGGCGTCCGAACCTAAACAAGTATTTTTTTAAACAGTTACTTAGCTATCTCGACTTAGCACAACGAAAGCCGGTGTGGTTGGTGGGAGCGAGTGACTCTGAATAATGCCGCGCTCCGGGTCGATATCGCAAGCAGTATGAGGTGTGGCAGAGGAACGATCCGCCCTTTGTAACATGGAGAAAGCTCAAGGGGTGCTGTTTTCCGAAGATCAGAGGTGAGGGCCACTCGCCATTTTGTAGGAACCAATTCACCTCAATTTGGCTCACGCCGCCACGCGGACCCTTTGGATCATTCTTGGGGGCTTTAATGAAAAGCGAGTATGCGTCCGGCCGATATAAATCGGAGCAATGTTCCCAAGCGTTTCCCGCCATATCATAGAGTCCGAATGCATTGGGCGGAAATGATTTGATGGGAGCAGCACCCTTGAACCCGTCTTTACCAGTATCATTGTGGGGAAATTCTCCGGTAAAGACGTTGGCTAGCCACTTTTTTCCTGGTTTTGGACTATTGCCCCAAATGTAATCAAATCCATCTTTTCCTCCGCGGGCGGCAAGTTCCCATTCCGCTTCCGTGGGTAGCCTCTTACCGGCCCACTTACAATAAGCATTGGCATCTTCCCAAGTGACGCAAACAACAGGATAGTTCTCCATACCATTGAGATTCGATTCAGGGCCCGTAGGATGCTTCCAAGAAGCACCTTCTTGAAAGCGCCACCATTGCCATTCAGCACCCTGTCCGCGAAGCTCGACAGCTTTTGGAGGTCCGGAAAAAACAATACTCCCCGGTTTCAGAGCCTCTGGAGGAGCTTTCGGGAAATCTTTTTTTGACCAACCTTTCTCGGCCTGAGTTTGATAGCCGGTGGCATCGACAAACTCTTCGAACTGGGCGTTGGTGACTTCGTGTTCGTCGAGATAGAATCCACTCACAGTCACCTTGTGAACAGGCCGCTCCTCATCATTAAAAGGAATGCTAGGGTTTTCCTTGGTCCCGCGTGTGTAGGTGGCGCCTTCAATCGACACCATTCCCTTGGGAGCCTTGCCTTTTGTGGTGATCTCCTTTGACTCAGGGTTGGCATGAAGGAGTGAAATAATGGGTACGATGCAAAGAAGTTGATTCATGAAGCTTGGATTCCAAAAGAGGACAATTTATCTACGGGTATGGCTACTACGATGTTTCGCCCTTGTATTGATCTTCACGAAGGAAAAGTGAAACAGATCGTTGGAGGCACTCTCAACGACAGCGGAGCAGTTGAGAATTTTGTCTCAGAGAAGTCACCGTCGTGGTATGCTGAGCACTTTGCGAAGGATCAACTGCGGGGGGGCCATGTAATCAAGTTGGGACCGGGAAATGATGAAGCTGCCCGCGAGGCCCTTACTGCCTGGCCCGGCGGGTTGCAAATTGGCGGGGGGATTTCGTGTGACAATGCTGGGGAATGGCTGGAAGCCGGAGCAAGTGGTGTAATTGTAACTTCATGGCTTTTCGATTCTGGGGGAAAGTTCTTAGAGGATCGGGCTAAGTTGTTGGCAGATAAGATTGGAGCAGAAAAAATCATTATCGATCTCAGTTGCCGACAAGCGGGAGACGGCTGGAAAGTGGCAATGAATCGTTGGCAAACTCTCACAGAGATGGGTGTGGATTTGGAAACGATCGCAGATCTTTCCAAGTATTGTGGTGAATTTTTGATTCATGCAGCTGATGTAGAGGGTCAATGCGCTGGGGTCGACGTGCCCTTGGTGAATCTGCTGGGTCAATGGACCGGTTGCCCGATCACATACGCTGGAGGGGTAAGGGGCCTCGATGATTTGAAGTTGATTAACGAAGCGAGTGGAGGACGTCTGGATGCCACGGTCGGGAGTGCTCTCGATCTTTTCGGAGGAACTGGAGTGTCTTACAAACGTCTCTTAAATTGGAACCAAGGCTCATCAGACGCCTAAAGCAGAACTTTGGAATCAATCGTCTTTGTCTCGAGAAACCAGCCAGCAAACTCCAACAATCTCCGAAGCATTGTTACTTCGAAAACGTAAAACCAGATTACTGCTGATGATTTTGATGCAACCAAGTTTAAACTACCGGCTTAAAGCGATGACACACTCGAGGTGCCGGGTCTGCGGGAACAGGTCAAAAGGCTGGATGCTTTCGATTTCGTAACCCTGTTCCAAAAAACTTTTAAGATCCCGCATTTGCGTTGCAGGATTACACGAGACGTAAACGACGCGGCTTGGACCGAAGGCAAAGAGTTGATTGAGAAAATCGACACTGCAGCCTTTTCTTGGCGGATCGATAAGAACGGAAGTATTTTCAGATGGGAAAGCGATATCGGCAAAGAGATCCTCGGCCGAAGATGCGATAAAACTGGCATTCTCGATACCATTTGTTTTGGCATTGCGGCGCGCCCAGTCGGCCGAAGTTTCCGAGAGCTCAATACCAACAACTTGTTCGAAGTTTTTAGCCAAACTCAGGCCGAAAAGCCCGGAGCCACAATAGGCATCGAGAAGGTATTTCTGATTTGGGCCCTGCGCTTGTTCGGCGGCGTGCCGGGTGAAAGAATCCAGAATGAAAGGATTGTTTTGGAAAAAATCACCGGCAAGAAAGTTAAACTTTAGATCACCAACTTTTTCGGAAACGGGAGCACGGTGATCTGTCTCGACGCGATCCTCGGTTGCCCGAAGGAGAAGTGTTGCTCCCTTTTTATACTCCGCGGCCCGGCGTTTAACATCGTCACGGATTGGCTGGAGAGCTTCATTGATCTCATCCATCGCAATCGGGCAATTGTAAACATCAACGAGGCGAGTTCGTCGGTTAAACTCTAAAAATCCGATTGGAAAATCCTCGCCAGGTTTAGGGCGCTGGAAGTGTGGTGTAATCTTTGAGCGATAGCCCCATTGTTTTGGCGAGGGGATCGTTGGATTGACCTCTGCCTCGATTCCGACCATGTGCGAAAGAAGTTCCCGAACCTGTCTAGTTTTCCACTCAAGCTGCTTTTCGTATGGCAGATGCTGATACTGGCAACCACCACAAGTCGCAAAATGGGGGCAGTGAGGTTCTATCCGGTCGGGCGAGGGTTCCAGAATCTCAACTAGATCAGCATGAGAACAATTTGCCTCATTTCGCCAAACCGTAGCGCGAACTTTTTCACCCGGTAGAGCAAAAGGAACGAAAACGACCCAGCCGTCGGGTTTTGCAATACCAGCTCCAAGATTTGAGAGGGCCTCGATTTTGAGTTCGACAACTTCGTGCCACTCGTAGGGTTCCGCCTTGAATTTGCGGGGGCGCTGTTGAGCCATGGTTCAGGACGCTCTGCGTTATTCTTCTACCGAAGTAGGGCTACTGGGCTTGATGTCGATGGCGCTGTCGGATTTAGGATCGGTAATTTTGACTGGAGTAGGGCCACTGACGGTTTTTTTGTTTTCGTCCTTCATCAGCTCAGAAGTCGTATCAGGATCAACCAGTTGGAGACCGTCACCGTTTTCTTCTCCAGGAAGCTCTTCAGCGGAAAGCTCTTCGGCAGGAAGCCCAGCAGAGCTCTTTGCCTTATTACTGGGAGTGGCAAGCCCCTCCTCCTCTTCTTCATCCCATCTGTCTGCGGCGAGGTTGGCACAAGAAAGAAGAAGAAATGGAAGAGAGATAAAGATCAAGAATTTCACGGCGTGTGTGGCTGTTGCTCGGAGAGTGTGACCGCTCCCCTTGAGTGAAGCAATGCTCAAAACCTACTGCTCTCTGGCCTCAAATTCCTTTTTTGCCTTCTTCCGAGATTGGGCGACAAAGAAATTACAGGCTTCTTGGCAGACCATAGGGATCGCCGTGGTCATTTCAATATCTCCAACGATGCCATCGAAACGAGAAGCCTCGGAGTCCTCCAAAGGAGTTGTCTCATCGATTTCCCAGAGGATTTTCTTCACACATTTATTAGATGGGCCGCAAAGACACTTCACCAATTTTTGAATGCCTTCATCTGAAACATTACGGGCATGGCGATACATTCCCGTTTGGCGATTCAGTTTATCTCTCAAGTTCTGAACTCGGATTTCGTTATTCTGTGAAGCGTTCCACAACCCGAGCGATGCTGGATAGAACAAATCAATAGCCCGCCTAAGGTCCTCAACTGAGTCTAATATAAAAATCCAGCCGGTTTTAAGAGACAGCTCACCCTTCGTGAATCGATATTTACCATCTGAAGTATACAGGCTGATCTCCCTAGCATCGTCTGGATCGGTGTGAACCTCTAGTGAATCAAGGTTAACATCATCAATGTGATGGAGACGAAGGGGACCGCGGAGAATCCGCAGTTGTCCGATTTGATTGATTCCGGAATCTAGAGCGTTGGAAAGAACTTTAGTGAGCGTCATTTTGAGCGTCAAAGGTTGAGATCTGATCAAGGATAACATCCGCCATCATGGGCTCCATGCCAATAGCAGCAGAGTAGTAGAGTGTTTTGTCCTGGAGATGATAGGGGTTCCGGCGGAAGACCTCTTTCTGGCTGGCAGCTAGGCCTTCTTCCTTTTCGAAACCAAGCATCATCGGAATATCCTGATAACTATGAAGCCCGTCAGCAATAAAGAAGGGAACCACGATGGCATTGGGGGTTTTTGCTAATTTCCCCCAATCAGCAATAAATGGTGGCTCTTCCATATAAGTGTCAATCACATCGGCGAAACGGCAGTTCGGAAGGGTTTTAATGTGGTCGACTTGGTCCTTGACCGCTTTGGTTGAGTTTTTGTTGAGCCCGGTGCCGTGACCCACGATAAAGAGAGTAGATTCCTCCTGTGGAACTCCGGGAGCCACCTCATCGGTACGCTGGAGAATGAGTGAAGTCATTGACGGATGTATTCCAACCGGATCGCAGTAGTGAATAGTTTTGCCGTGGACTTCAGTGGTAGGCCCGGTGAGGCTAAGTTCACGAGGGATGACCTCCTGTGTAAAGTATCCCTCACTGATAAAATCAGGCACAACGTAAACTTCTTCGGCGTCGATCATGTAAAATGCTTCTCGCATGGAGGGCTCCTCCTTCCAAAAGCAGCAGTGGACCTCGCCGAAGACCTTTCTTCGCCTAATTTCTTTCGCGTGATCAAAGTAGGGTGTGGATGAGTCCGGGTTTTCAGTTGACCCGTGACCGACAATGAGCAAAGCCGCTTTTGGCTTTGGTGAAAATTCCATGGAATGACCTTAGTTTTACTTCGGAATGTCGCAAGTGAATGTCTTGCTCCTAGAGCGATTTGAAGCGGAGCCGATATCCGGGCACTGATCTAGTGATGGCTGCCGACAGCTTTTCCTGAATGATGGGACTGCCGTAAAATGGACCAGAGCCACCCCCCCCGGAGGTATGGGTCTCGATGAGAACAAGTTCGTTCCCACTAATGATAAATGAAGGATTTCCGCTATCACCCTTAACAAGATTCTTGCCCCAACCGTGTTTTGCTAACTTGGGATGACGAAAGCCGATCACGGTAGGGCTTACTCGATCGATCTCATGAAAGAAAATGCGTCGGTTCTGGCCAGTTACCACGGCGGTCTCCCCCTTGAGACTAGAAAAATTTTCACGCGGTTCGGGGAGGGCATAAATTTTCAGATCTGGCGGGACATCAGAATCGAGGAGGCCGACCGCAACATCTCCTACTACTCCGAAGACACTCACCAAAGTCCGCTCAACTCGCTTTCCCATACGGTTGTGAAATACCACCTTAGCTCCTGGTCTGCGACGATAGTGGGACGCCATGACAACGTGTCGACGTGTGACGAGAGTCAGGGTCATCTTTTCATTAAATGAGACTCCGGACATGTCAAAATTTCGTGACCATCCGTCCATCATCTCCGCATCATTTCTAACCGAATAACGCTTAAAAATATTAGGAGAGCCTCCTAGTGGTGGCAGGTTAGAACTTCCTAGGGCTACAGGATTTTTCGAAGCACAGGAAATCACCACTAAAGAGAGAGACAGGACGATCCACCGCGACATGGAATAAGAATAATGTGAGATCCAGATAAAAAAAGCCCGGAGTGCGCTGAGCAGCTCCGGGCTTTTGAAGATGTTTATTGGTTACCGATCGACGCGGGCTGATCCTCCGCCAACAAGTTTACCAACCTCCTCCTTGGTTACCATTGTAGTGTCGCCAGGTGTAGTCATCGCAAGAGCTCCGTGGGCGGCGCCCCATTCCACAGCTTTCGCCGCGTCGTTGAATTCGAGAAATCCGTAAATGAGTCCGGAAGCAAAAGAATCGCCGCCACCAACGCGGTCGAAGATTTCGAGGTGCTCACGATTGATGGAACTGTAGAACTTTCCATCGTGCCAAGCTAATGCGGCCCAATCGTTATCAGAGGCCGTGTGGACCTCGCGAAGAGTCGTAGCAGTGGCCTTGAAATTGGGGAATTCACTGACGGCCCTCTCGATCATTCCCTTGAAATTCGAGATATCGATTCCGGTGATATTCTCTTCGTCAACTCCCTCGACCTCAAATCCAAGGCAGGCCGTGAAATCTTCTTCGTTACCGATCATAACGTCGACATACTTGGCGATTTCACGATTCACTTCCTGCGCCTTAGCTTGCCCTCCGATCGACTTCCAAAGGCTAGGCCGGTAGTTGAGGTCATAAGAAACAACGGTTCCGTATTTTTTGGCGATCTTACAAGCCTCGATCGTAAGCGCAGCGTTACCCTCCGAGAGAGCGGCGAAAATCCCACCCGTGTGGAACCATCGAACACCGAGGGTTCCAAAAATATGCTCGAAATCAAAATCATTAATCGTGAGTTGGGAAGCCGCAGTATGGCCACGGTCCGAGGTTCCTTTAGCAGCACGAACTCCAAAACCACGCTCAGTGAAATTGAGCCCGTTGCGGGCGGAAACACCAAGTCCATCAAAGTCAGTCCACTTAATAAATTGGGTGTCGACTCCGCCTTGGAGGACCAGATCCTCTAAAAGGTGCCCAACTTCATTATCAACAAATCCCGTAAGGACGGCAGCTCGCTTACCAAAGCAACGACGGAGCCCACGAGCGACGTTGTATTCGCCGCCGCCTTCCCAGGCTTGGAACTGACGGGTGGTGCGGACACGACCGTCACCAGGGTCAAGGCGGAGCATAATTTCGCCCATCGAAAGGATATCGTAGGCGCATTCGCAGGCTGGTTTAATTTCGAGACTCATGAGATACAGGGGGCAAATTTTCAAATTAAAGAACGCCATTCGCGCAGAGGACGTCGTCGGCTCCGGAGAAAAAGTTGATTGCGTTGTTCAAACACCGATTAGCTTGACGTTGCACCGATTCGTGTGTCCGTGACCCGATGTGGCTAGTGATGATGCAATTCGGAGCACCGATGAGAACGTGACCAGGGGCAGGCGGCTCCGCGTCGAGGACATCAGCTCCGTATCCACCAACCCTGCCGGACTTGAGAGCGTCAGCCATATCCTCAGTATTGACGAGTTCTCCGCGGGCGCAGTTGAGGACGATCACCTGGTCACGCATTTCAGCGATTTTAGCAGCATTAATCATGTCTTCTGTTTCATCGTTAAGAAAACAGTGAAGTGAAACAACATCAGAATTGTGTAGGACTTCATCCATGTTGGCACATCGCTTTACGCCATTCTCTGACGCGAAGGAATCGTCGAAGTAGGGATCAAAAGCAATGATGCTCATCCCAAATGCGCGGGCGCGGATTGCGACCTCTTTACCAATGCGCCCGAGACCAAGGATCCCGATGGTTTTTCCCATAATTTCATTTCCAACGGGCTTTTTCCAACCAGCAACCCACTCGCCATTCTGAACAGCGACGGCGTTCGACTGGATGTCTTTAGTTATGCCGAGAAGGAGTCCGAAAGTATGCTCGGCTACTGTGGTGTGATTAACACCGGGAGTGAACAGAACAGGAAGTCCCTTTTTCGTCGCATAATCGACGTTAATTTTGTCGAGCCCGATTCCGTATTTCGAAATGATTTGGAGGCGGGGAAGTGATTTGTCGATGACAGATTGAGTAATGGCATCGTCCCCACAAAGGAAGGCGTCGAAATCACCAGCCAATTCGAGCATTTCAGCCTCCGATAGCGGACCACGGGCACGGACGACTTCCCAGTCTTGGGAGTTTAAAAGATCTTGGTGGGTCCCCGGGGTGTCCTGAAAGGAGGTGGTGGTGAGAAGAACGCGTTTGCTCATAATTCTAGGAGGTAAACCTGTGTGACAGCTTGCTAGTGGAGAATCCAAATTTTTGCAATCAAAACGAAACTAGCGAGTAAGGATCCCTCTAGAAGAAGGAGAGCGCACGGCTTCGATTAACCTTGTCGCTACCGGCCCAAAATCTTGGCTATCCACCTCTTTAAGAGCCTCTTCCCGAGTGGATTTAGATTTAAGAACAAGGGAATAGGCCAATTTGATTTCCTTTCGATCTTCGGGGGTGAATCCACCACGTCGCAAGCCAATGACGTTAAGCCCGGAAAGTTGGTTGGTTTTGTGAGCGACACAGTAGGGGGGGACATCTTGGGTAAGTGTGCTATTTCCTTGGCTCATAGCGAAATCTCCAATGTGAGTGAATTGATGAATGGCAGTGCCGCCCCCTAGGAAGGTCTTGTTTCCGATTCGAACGTGCCCCGCAATCATGACGTTGTTAGCGAGAATGTTATCATCCCCGACGATGACGTCATGAGCAATATGAGAAACCGCCATAAAGAAATTTCGGTGACCAATGATGGTATTTCCATTAACTTCAGTGCTTCGGCTGATCGTGACATGCTCTCGAAAGTTATTGTCGTCTCCAATAATTACGCCTGAGTCTATTTGAGGATTGAAGGAAAGGTCCTGAGGAGCACCTCCAATAACGGCGCCGTGATCGACCATGTTATTTCTCCCCATTTTGACCCCACGACAGATTTTGGCGTGAGAGGCTATCCGACAACCTGCGGCGATTGAGACGCTGGCTTCGATAATTGCAAAAGGTCCAACTTCTACATCGTCTGCAAGTTGCGCAGATTCAGAGATGATGGCCTGAGGATGAACTTTGAGCATTTGTTTGAAAAGAGGGCAGGGACTGGGGCGGTTGCCAATCTCATCTATGAGACGACCTAATAAGGCTGCCGGGCAATTGTACGGTTTTCAACTTTAGAGATCGTAATTTTTGTGCGCTCTCGAAAGCTGTATTCTGGAAAACTCTAAATTCTATAAAAGGTTAGGGTAGCTTTCATATTCTTTGGATTGGCAAAGCCTAAAGAAGTCCCTCCTCGGCGAATGAATAGTAACCTTGGCGACTATCGGTAGGGCGCCCGATGATCAGATGATCGAGGAAATGAAGATCCATTGTATGGGCTGCTTCCGCTAGATTTTTGGTCAGCAATCGATCCGGCTCGCTGGGGGTAGGTTCACCAGAAGGATGATTATGGGCAATCACGAAATTGGGAGCTTGGTCGATAAGAACGGGCCGGAGAATTTCAGAGATCGAGGCAACGGTTTGATTTGTCGAACCACTCGAGAGTTCTCGCATACGAATCAATCTGCCATTGCTGTGGAGAGTTAGGATCAACAATTTCTCATTGGGAAGATGTGCGAGTTGAGGGGCGAGAAAATGATAAATTGCTAAACTACTCGAAAGGGTAACGGCTGAGGAACTCTCACGGGCAGCCCGGGAACCGAGCTCAAAAGCGGCCTGGAGTTGACAGGCCTTGGCGAGTCCTAGTCCGTGTTCCTTGCAGAGGTCTTTGAGATCGATCCGAGCAAGCGGAACGATACCTCCATGCTTCTGGATGAGTTGTCGGCCGATTTCAATAGCACTTGCTCCTTTCGTTCCAGTGCGGAGAAAAATGGCAAGAAGCTCCTCGTTTGAAAGCGCTTCAGCTCCAAGTGCAGCCATTTTCTCCCGGGGTTTTTGCTCGGAAGGGAGGTCGTGGATACGCTGATGTTGGTCCATCAAGATGGATCTTCGATTTTTCAAGCGGATGTGGCAAGCTTCCGTCGTGGAAGAGGAACTGATCGTCTTTTTCGATGGAGATTGTTTACTCTGTCAGGGCGTGGTGAAGTGGCTGAATCGGATGGATGGCGATGATCGCTTGAAGTTCGCTCCTTTGCAGGGCGAGACGGCGAGGCGATATGGAATCGATCTGTCTGACGATTCAATGGCATTTGTCGAGCGGGGAGAGACCTATCGAGCGAGCGAAGCGGCAAGACGTGCGTTCTGGCATGCAGGCGGTGGAGGTGTTTTTCTTGCCGGTTTACTAATGTCGCTGCCCATCGCCTATAGAGATTGGGCTTATCAATGGGTCGCCAAAAACCGAAAACGACTCGTCAAAAATAGTGGCTGCGAATTGCCGGAAGAGGGAATGAGTCGAAAGACGCTCAACTAAAGACCTGATTTTTCGAAATGATAGAGCTCGGTGGGATTCCCCAAGCTTCTTTTCCAAAATCGTCAGAGCGCACACCTAATAATTTAGCTATAAGCGACTATTCAGCTTTTAGGGGGGAGTCCGATAAACGGAAATTCATATTCGATTGAGGGAACTTACAAGTGCTTGAGATCCAAGTGAGAAACGGTAAGTTCTTAGCTTTTTCTCTTGCCAGCGAAGAGGGGTGGGCCTATCCCTTCGCCCGTCCTGAGAAGGTTAGGGGGCGTTAGCTCAGTTGGTAGAGCATCTGCATGGCATGCAGAGGGTCAGCGGTTCGAATCCGCTACGCTCCACCATTTCACGGACGATGACCGGCCCAAGGCCGGTTTTTTTGTCAATCTGCTACCCAATCCCATGTTAACCGGATCCAATCTAGCCCTCGCCTGCGCAAAAGCTGCCGATGAATTAAAAGCCGAAGATGTTCGGATTTTTGACCTCCGAGGCATCTCGACACTCACCGATTTCATGGTGGTCTGTTCCGGTAATTCACTTCCCCACTTGAAGGCGATTGTCCGAGAAGTCGAAGGAAGCGTGAGGGAAAAAGGATCTGATCCAGCCCTTCACACCGAGGGAAAAGCGGCAAGCCGTTGGGTCGTGATCGATTTTGTTGATGTCATGGTCCACGTTCTCGACGAGGAATTCCGTGAGCATTATGCTCTTGAATCTTTGTGGGGCGATGCCAAGGAAGTGGTCTGGAATGACCACGATGAGGATTGAAATACTTAATACCGGAACTGAGTTACTGCTCGGTTCAACCGCCAATACCCACGGAACATGGATCGGTCAGGAGTTGGTAAAGCTCGGACTTAGAGTTCAGCGTCAAATGACAGTCCCCGATGGTCAGGCCATCCTCGATTCCCTGCGGGAGACGAGCAGACGCTCCGACGTAGTGTTGGTAACTGGAGGGCTTGGGCCGACTAGCGACGATATCACTCGAGAAGCACTAGCGGAGGTGCTGGGGGTTGAGATGATTGAAGATGAGGCGGCCTTAAGATCGCTGCATGAATTTTTCGAAAAGCGAAACAAACCAATGGTTGATGCCAATCTTAAGCAAGCTCAGAACCTCGTGGGTGCAGATATTTTGCCGAATAATAATGGAACCGCACCCGGGATTTATGCCCCCCCACGACTTGGGGGAGATCCAAAATGCGCCGTCTTTCTTCTCCCAGGCCCTCCGAGAGAGCTTTATCCGATGTTTCACGAGGAGGTTGTCCCTAGACTCAAGGCGCTCGCTGGTGTCGATGTGATCGAGAAGGTGGAGGAGTTGAAATTTGTGGGGATAGGTGAGAGTGATTTTCACGACCAACTCGACGACCAGTTGGCGAATATTAATGGCCTTGAAGTGGGTTATTGTGCCCGACTGGGGGAAGTGGATCTTCGCCTTATCGGATCTGATGACGTCATCGCTCAGGGACGCAAGTTAACGGTAGACAAATTTTGTGAATTTCTGATTTCAGACGATGGCGCCAACCTGGAGTCGGTGGTCGTGCGCGAATTAACCAGACTTGGAAAGACCCTTACAACGGCTGAAAGCTGCACGGGAGGATTGGTGGCGAATCGTCTTACCGATGTCTCAGGAGCCAGCTCGGTTTTTACGCATGGTTTTGTCAGTTATTCGAATGGCGCAAAGGCTCAGCTAATCGGGGTCTCAGAAGACACTCTCGCGGCGCATGGCGCGGTGAGCGAAGAGGTAGCAGGTGAAATGGCTGAAGGAGCCCGCCAAACAAGCGGGTCTGACTACGGTATCTCGATCACGGGAATTGCGGGACCAACTGGCGGCACAGAAGATAAACCCATCGGAACGGTGTGCTTCGGAATTGCCGGCCCAAAAGGGATAAAGACCTTCCGTGAAATGCACCCACGAAGTCGACGCGATTTCAAACAACAGGCCAGTCAGCGCGCACTCGACATCGTGAGGCGGGCTCTCAAATCAGATCAGTAAGCCAGTCCTTGTTTATCACAAATCACTCCTCCTTCGAATCGGGCACGAGTTCGTAAAGAAGGGAATTGCTTTTATTAAGAAACTGCTTTGCGAGGGCATTGAGTTCTTTAAGAGTCACTTTCCCATAATCCTCATCACGGGTTCGAGCCCAATCAAGCCTGTAAGGCTTTTCCTGACTACTCCCGAGAACCGTCCCTAACCAATATCCATTGTCACGAAGACTCTCTTTGAGCCCAGATTGGATCGGCTTAAGTGAGCGCTCAAGCTCGTCCTGGGTGACTCCGTTTTCCGCCATCTTGTGAGCGAGTGAAATCATAAGATCGCCATACTTTTTGGTTTCTTCGGGCTTCACTTGGGCCATCGCTTGTAGCACTCCCATATCCAGCTCCTGGCTTGGGGAAGCGCCGGCGCGCGGGCTGTAAGATCCACCAAGTTTCTCACGGATCTCCTCGCGAAGTCGATCGCTAAGGATCGAGGCGAGAATGTTGAAGCGTCTTGCCCGTTTTACGTCGGTTCCCGTGGCAGGGATTTTCCAAACAACCATTGCAGCAGCATTAGGAATCTTGGAATCGAATGTAAACCTCTTACTATCCGGGCGCACCGGAACGTTGATCTTCCGGCGCTCCTCGTAGTTCGGCTTTGCGGTCTTTCGCTCTGGCAAGGCACCAAAGGTTTTTTGAATCAGCGGAAGCGCAACTGCTGGATCGAGATCACCAACCAAGGTGAGTTCTAGCGGGGCCTCTTTAAAGGAGGGCATGACCCAGCTCTTAACCATCTCACTACTAAAGGACATCGCCTTCTCTTGAGCAGGGAATCCGAAACGAAAATCTCCGCCGTGCATGTGACTCGCGACCTTAATCATGGCGCCTTGCATCGAGTGCTCGAGTTGATTGTAAAGCATGGGCAGAGCCATCTTGAACATCCGTTCGCCTTCGGGACGAAATCCAGGATCGGTTAAGTAGGCACACATCAACTGCAACTGGAGTTCTAGGTCTTCTGGAGTGGTCCGTCCCGAGAGGGCAAAACTTCCTTCACCAACTCCAAAGCCAACACTGACATTCTTACCAGCGAGAATGCGCTGAAGATCGTCAGCGGAATGTTTCCCGAGACCACCGGCCTCAAAGATGGCACTTGCGAATCGATCGAGCCCCGACATTCCATCAGGCTGAGTCAGTTGACCCGATCCAAAGCGGGCATTCACACTAATTGAGTTTTTTTGGAAGTTAGTTTGCTTATAGTTCACGCGAACGTTGTTCGAAAGCATGAGCTGGGTAGCACCAAGATCCTCGATGTTCTTCTCCTGCACAATGGTTCCTGGTTTGCCAAAATCAGTGTAAGCAAATGGAGCTAGAGCTTTTTCGGTGGGGGCAGTCACTTCGGTTGCACCGCTCTTCAAAAAGATCTTCTTGAGTTCTTCAGCCGCCGAGTCTGGTGCTGCAGGTGTCGTGAGAACGAGAGAAAGATCCTTGGTATCCCAAAACTCGTTGAAAGCCTTCTGGCAATCTTCAGTCGTGATCCTCCCGAGTGCAGACTTCACAAGTTCTAGGTTTGTCTCCGGAGTGGTGAAGACATTCTTTTCTCCAATAGCCCCTATGAACTGCGTTGCAATTCCATTTGAGCGGCGAGTGTCTTTACGTTTCACCGCTTCTTCGGCACCATTGATAAGATTAGCTTTCACCTCTTTGAGCTCCTCTTCAGTGAATCCAAATTGAACAGCCTTGCGGAGTTCTTGCTCGAGAACGGGAACTGCTTCCTTCCATTTTCCTTCCGTCGGAGTCACCTCGATGCCGCCCTGTTCAATCATGTTGAAGTAGGCACTTCGGCTAGCCGAACCAGAGAGGATTAAAGAACCTTCTTCTTTCGCGAGAATTCCAAAACGACGGCTCAAGATCCCATTGGCAATCGCGAGTGGGTATTGGTTTATACGCTTGCTGCTCGTGTCTGGCTTCAGGGTGTAGGGGCGAAGGGAGTAGAGAGAGATATCGGTCGAAGGAAGTTCCTTGTCCGTAAAGACTTCGGACCGGAGTCCGAAACCCGAGGGTGGAATATCCTTAGGTGGATTCTCGCCCGGATTTTCCGGGTTTTGCATGGAGATGAAAGTTTCACGAATCCGCTCTTCAATTTCCTTCGCATCGAAATCACCGACGACCACGAATGTCATCCGTTTGGGAGTGTAGTAGCGGGTGTAAAAATCAATGAAGCGCTCGCGAGGAGCGGTTCTAATAACCTCTTCTGTCCCAATGGGAACTCGCTTCATCAAACGTGACCCCGGGATGAGGTATTCAAACTGTTTTAGCATCATCCGGTAACCCACGGAATCACGGGAAGTCTTCTCTGAAATGATGACGCCACGCTCGCTATCGATTTCTCCCTCGGTCAAAAGAGCTCCGTCGGCGAAGTCTCTCATCACAGTGAAAGTCAAATCCACCGTCTTCTCATCCATGTTCGGAAGATCCAACATGTAAACAGTCTCATCGAAAGAGGTGTAGGCATTGGCATGGGCTCCGAATTGAATACCGAGTCGCTGCATCCGCGGAATGAGCTCGGCAGGTGTGAAGTTTTTGGATCCGTTGAAGACCATGTGCTCCAAAAAGTGGGCCAACCCACGTTGATCATCAGCTTCCATCAAAGAACCGGCTGCGATATGAAGACGGACAGAGAATTTACCAGGAGGCTCTGAATTTGGATAAATGATATATTTAAATCCATTATCCATTGAGCCAAAAATGGCATTGGCATCTGGCTTAAGATCGGATCCTTTGCCGGCTACCGGATTAGCGGAAAGCGGGAGAATGAACGCGGTTGCGAGTAAAAGCACTAATTTCATGAATGGGGGGAACATAGGTTAGTCGGCCCGGAAGGAAAGCGGGGAAAGCGGTTTGATTTGTTTTTGGGATTTCAGATTGTCATTAGGGAGCAGGGTAGGCTTGATGGTTTGGTCATGAAACGAAGTCATTTTATCGCGCAAGCCGGACTATCTGCTGTTGGAGCAAGGCTGGGTAGAGGCCAATTCTCCAAGGTGGGATCATCGCCGATTGTGGTTTTTGAAAAGCCCATCCAGGCACTCGATTACGACCGTATGGGCGAAGAGTTAGCAAAAATGGGTGTTCAAGGAATCGAGGCGACGATTCGGCGGGGAGGTCACATTGAAGCCAAAGATGCCGAAACTGAGGTTCCCAGAATGGTCAAATCCCTCGCGAAGAATGGTCAAAAGGCCTTGATCGCCACTTGCAATGTGAACTCTGCAAGCGAGAAAGATGCCAATTTTCTGCGAATTTTGAAGGCAAATGGCATCTCCCGCTACCGCATGGATTATTTCCGCTACGACTTAAAGCAGGATCTTCTCCCGCAAGTTGCAGAAAACACCACAAAATTGAATGAGATCGAGGCGATGAATCGCGAGATCGGAGTGCAAGCTCTCTATCAAATCCACGCAGGGGCCAAATATGCCGGCTCGCTGGCTTGGGACGCCGCTATGATGTTTAAGGACGTCAATCCGGATCATGCTGCGATCGCCTTCGATCTTCGGCATGTCAAGGTTGGGTCCGGCTTGTCTTTTCCAACGGCTCTAGCCGCGATGGGAAAGCATGTCCGATCAATTTTTGTAAAAGACGCTAGATGGGGCGGCGAGCGAACAGCGAGCATTAAGAATGTTCCGCTCGATACAGGAATCGTAAACAAAAAGACTTTTGATGACGTGAGGAGTGGGCATACCCCAATGCCTCTGTCATTGCACATGGAATGGGGAAAGGCTCCAATTTACCCCAAGGAACTCGTGATGGAGGCCGTCGCCAATGTTACAAGAGATGTAAAAGTTTTAAAATCATGGCTCTAAGATTCATTGCTCTTTTTTTGGGTTGTCTTTTGGCTTCAGCCGAAGAGATCAGAGTGATTGACTCGGAAGAGGATATCGTAATCCTCCGAGGCAATGCTGAAATTTTGACCTACCACAAAACTGAAGTTCTACCTCCAAAAGGAGCCAAAAAGGCTTACCGGCGGAGTGGTTTCATTCATCCTCTAAAAAGCCCGAAAGGTGGAGTTGTCACTGGAATTCATCCAAGCGATCACCTTCATCATTTGGGATTGTGGCATGCCTGGGTGAAAAGCAAACACGGCAAGGATCAACCGGATTTTTGGAATTTGGGAAAGGAAAGCGGGAGAGTTCGTTTTTTAAAATTGCTCAAAAGAAACGCGACTGGATTTACCGTGGAACAGGAACAAGTTGCGTTCAAAGGGGGCGAGAGGGCAGAGACCATCATTCTCAAAGAGGCACTCTCAATCTCGGTTAAAGCAACGAAAGAGGGAAACTTTATCGACTATCATCTCACTCAGAAAAACGTTTCTAATGAAAGGTTAGACTTACCTGTCTATCGATATGGCGGACCTCTCGCCTATCGTGGCCCCCACTCGTGGAATTCGAAGAACAGCAATTACCTCACCTCTGCTGGAAAAAAGCGAGAAGACAGTCACGCCACTCGTGCAGATTGGTGTGCTATTTTTGGGCCGACC
>JAQWSX010000101.1 GCA_029242935.1 Akkermansiaceae bacterium | reverse complement strand
CAGCTTATGAACCGATTTTGAACAACGTGGCATTCATTTACAATATTCTCGATCAGGCCGTAGGCTCCGAACATTTGGTCGGAGCACGAGCCCGTGGCGAAGTTTACCGCCCTTTCACCGTTCTAAGAGAACTCGAAGCTGTTTCCGAAAGGAAATCAAAAGAAAATCTCGATAAACTTCAGGCCAAAGAGCAACGGATCGAAAAGGAATTTCAACAAATCAGATCACAAATGTCATCTGCTCAGGAGGCCCAGATGTCACCTGAGCTTCAGGCAAAACGTGATGAATACATCAAAAATAAGGTCCAAATTCAGAAGGACCGCCGAGAAGAGAAAAAAGCGCATCAAAGAGATGTCGATCTTCTAAAAGCCAATATCTTTTGGCGTAACATTCTCTACATGCCACTAGGTGTCATCGTCATTGGCCTCTTCGTCTTCATTTGGCGAAAGCAACAAACCAAAGCCCGATAATTTTTAAGTTTACTCTATAAACCTCGAACCAGACTAAGAAAACATGTCACGACTTCAACTTCTGATTCTTTGGATCCTCGCCCTCGGCGCAGGCTACTACTACTTCAACAGCAAGGATGTCCCAGACTCCATCAGCCAAAAAACGAAACTTGAGGTTGGAGCTCGAATCGTTCCTTCTGATCTTATCGAAACGGTCGATAGTCTCACCGTCGTTGCGGGAGATGATAAGGCATCGCTAAAAAAAATCGACGGACGGTGGGTTGTATCCGAAAAGGAAGACTTCCCAGCCAATTATGACTCTATCAATCAAGTCATCGGTGCTTTACGAGAAGCCAAGGTCGCTCAAAGCGTCGTTGCAACAGACGAGTATTACGACCGCTTCAAGTTAGATCCCACTAGTGAAGAAGAGGGCGAACAACCCGATACCATTTCATTACAAAAGGATGGCAAAGAGTCTTCCACTATTTTCCTGGGTAAAACTCGTGAATCAACCGGTGGCTCGGGTGGTCGAGCTGGTCGCTTTGTTCGCCTTTCGAATGATGAGAGCGGCGTCTATGTGGTCCAAGAAGGCTTTAGCTTTTTGAACGCTGATCCTAACAATTGGATCAATAAATCCCTAACACCTCTGAAAGAAGGAGCGATCAAAATGGAAGTGACGGCTCCAAATGATGAAAGCTTCAAATCCTGGACTGTTTCCCGTGAAACAGTGCGTGATAATTTTATGGTCGAAGGTCTCGGCGAAAAGGAAGAGACCAAAAGCAATGAAACAGCAGTTTTGAAGAATCTACTGGCAGGAGCAACCTTCACCGAACTCATTACCAGTGAGGACTACAAAGAGCGCGCTAACGAAAAGGCGGCTCGCCAACTAAAAGCGACTGATTCCACCGGGACAATCTTCTCAATCACGATTACCCCTGTAAAGAAAACAGAGGAGAAGGAAGAGAAAAAGGACGACCCGGCTAACCCAACACCACCACCAGCGGTCGATTACTTCGTCTCAATTGAGATTCTCAATGGCCCAACAAAGCCGGAACCCGTTGGAGATGATGCGAGCGTTCAGGAAAAAGCGGTTTATGCGGAGCGCGTTAACAATCTCGCAGACGTGTCTGCGGGCGTAAACCAAATGCGAAGCACTTACGGAGGGCGCTACTTCTTGGTAAGTGAGACCACAATCGGAGCTCTCAACAAAAATCGCGGAGAACTGATTCAGCCCAAAAAAGAGGAAAAGAAGCCTGTCACAGTGGCCACTCCTCCGATTCGTGTCCCGACTCCGGGAGATAAAGCCGTCAACACCTCACCCCTACCCGGCGTCAATGCGCCCCCGCCGTCGATCGCCCGCCCCAAGGAAAGTCAAAACAAGCCAAAGATCGAAGCCGTCACTCCACCAATTCAAGTTCCCCCCATTCCAAATAAATCGAAAACCGAGGAAGACGCTCCCGACCCTGTCGACAAAACGGAATTAGAAGAGAGCAAAACTGGGGAATAATTTCTGCATCCCATCCAAGTGCTTTCTGCACTGTGGATAAGAAACACTTTCCATAATCCGTTCCCAAGTATGGAAAGCCGATATGAACAGGCTTGACTCTCTGTGTAATTATCGCAAATTATTTGCATCTATGAAAATTTTGTCCATTTTCACATCCCTCATTCTCGGCGCTCATGGTCTCGATGTTGCTTCACTTCATCCGCTCATTACCGATGCTGTCAAACAAGTGGGAGGTGATCGAGTCAACATTGTCGAGGTGGTAAAACCCGGTGCAAATGTCCACAAATTCCAGCCAAGGGCCTCTGACATCAAGAAAATGAACCGCTCCCGGATCATCTTTGCCTCGGGGAAGAACCTTGAGCCCTATTTAGCTGACCTGAAAGACAGTTTACAACCCAACCAGCTCATCGTTGAGGTAGGCCGAACCATTCCTTCCCAAAAAGTTTCCAAGGAGGATCAAATCTACGCCTGCTGCCAGAATCACGCTGTCGGGGGAATTGATCCACATTGGTGGCACAACGTCCGCAATATGGAGCGCGCTGTTCGTGTCATTGAGAAGGAACTCATTCGATTCGATCCCGCTGGGAAAGCGATTTACGCCGCAAACTCCAAGGCCGCCCGGGCCCGCCTAACCCAGCTTGACCGTTGGGTAAAAGGTCAGGTCGCAACGATTCCTCGTGGAAAGCGTCACCTCGTGACCGCTCACGCGGCCTTCGGATACTTCTGCAAGGGCTATGGATTCAAGGCGAGCTTTGTCCAAGGGCTCAGTGCTCAAGGAGAGGTTTCTACAAGCCAGCTTGCCGGAGCGATTCAACAACTTCGCAAGGAAGCCATCCCAATGGTCTTTCCTGAACAAACTGCAAATCCCAAGGTTCTTCGGCAAATTGCGAAACAGACCGGCGCCAAGGTTGGCAATCCTCTCATCGCAGACGGGTCAACCCCGAGCTATCAGGCCATGATTATGGCCAACGTAGAGAGTATTGTTAATGGATTAAAATAAAGATCATGACGCGATCTCCTCTCACGGCTAGCCTTCTACCTCTGGTGCCTCTTGCCGCCTTAGGTTGGCCGCTTGCGAGGGTCATTAATCAGGAACCTTACCAACAATCCAAAATTGAAGAGATCAGTTCTGGCCCCCTCCTCCAAGCGGATTTGCAGATCAAGGCTGCACACCCGTTCAAAAAGCTTGAAGTATTGGCCGGCGATACCACTTGGACCTTCAATGCAAATGAGGATATCAAAACGATCTACTTCCCAAAAGACCTGGAGGTTGTTTTTACTGTCACTGCGACATGGCCAGAGAACACCCCTGAATCAGCAATCCTCCTAACATTACGACCCGACGGTCGACCCGACCGCACTCACACTCTTTGGGGCTACCTTGAACTTACCGAGGAAGTTAAATTTACTTGGGACTCTGAATTGTGAGCCACGAACACCATCAACTCGACCTCACCGGTGTCGGTTTTTATTACGGAAAAAAAGAAGCCTTGCGCGAGGTTGGCTTCTCGATCCATTGCGGTCAACGCCTCGCTTTATTAGGGCCGAATGGGGCCGGGAAAAGCACCTTAATCAGACTGCTCGCCGGACTACTCCCTTTACAATCCGGAAGTATCCAGTGGCGTGAGAATTCTATCACCAAGGCTCGCCGGGAAATCGCATACCTCCCACAAGTCGACCAGCACCAACGCAATTTTCCAATTCGAGTTAAAGATGTCGTCGCCATGGGACGTTTCCCCCACCTAGGTCATCTTCGTCGGTTTCGAAAAATTGATCATGAGAAAATCAATGAAGCCATCGATCTGATGAATCTTGGTGATATTGCTCATCGACAAATCGACCAACTTTCTGGAGGGCAACAACAACGGACCTTTATCGCCAGGGCCTTGGCTCAAGAGGCGCACGTCCTACTCCTCGATGAGCCATTTAACGGACTAGATATTGAGAGCCGGTGTCACCTGTCTGATTCACTCATTGAGCTCACGAAAAGCGGCCATCTCATCATTGCTTCCCATCACCAACTGGAAAGCGTCACCCAAATCTTCACTCATGCTCTCGTTCTCGACCAACAACAGGTTGAGTTTGGAGAAGCTACCAAGGTCATGGAAAGTGAGTCTGTGAAACAGACCCTTCACTCTTGCCACCCGCACGCGCATGAACGAGCTCTTTGATATCCCACTCTACCAAAGAGCTATTCTCGCGACCCTGATTATCGGTTTCGTCAATGGATACGCCAGTGCTTTTGTCCTCCTTCACCGCAGCCCACTCAAACTGACCGCCCTCAGTCACAGTCTTCTTCCTGGCGTTGCACTTGCCGCCTATTTCGTCGGCCTTGGAGTTCTCAGCGCCTTTTTTGGAGCTGTCATTGCCGCGGTCATCATTGGGGTGCTTACCGTCCTTTTGTCCCGCGTCACAAAAATAAGTGATGATACTGTTCTCGCCGTCCTTTACACAGGCGCATTTGCAGTAGGCATCATGGTCCTGCTAAAACTTGGATCAAACCAAGACCTTGAAAATTGGCTTCTTGGAAATATTCTCGGACTTTCTGATTTTGACTTATGGATGAGCTTTACGGTCGGCATCATTGCGGTCGCTTTACTTTCCCTTTTTCGACGGGCAATCGTCATCAAACTCTACGATCCTGAAGTCGCAGCTAGCCTCGGAATCCGAACCCGCCTTCTTGAATATGCCTCGTTTGCCGTTCTTATTCTTGTCCTCGTCACAACGCTGCAAGCGGTCGGCTGCATTCTTGCCATCGGAATGATTGTCACTCCGGCAGCCATTGTCCGCCCATACATTTCAAGCCCTGAGACCCTCTTCCCCTTAAGCGGCTTGGTGGGTGCCGCTGGATCAGCGCTCGGACTTTACCTAAACATTCACTTCGACCTTCCAGGAGCCGGAGCAAGTATCGCTGCAACCCTGGCAGCTATGTTTCTCATCTCCGTGATCCTTCGTTCAATCTTTACGAAGTAGCTTCCAATCATCGGACGAGAAATTTTGAATCAATTCAACCGGAAGCCTCACCGGCCCCACACTGAATTGCGTTCGGGATTAGCTCTTTCCAAATTTGCGGTCAAGTTCTTGAAATGAGATCTGCACGAGCGTCGGACGGCCCGCCGGATCACAGTAGGGCAAATCACATTTGAAAAGATCACCCAACAAAACTGTCAACGATGACTCATTCCAACCCTCTTGTCGCGCCAACACATAAGAGACTTTAGAAGCAAATCCCTCATAAGCCAATTTCTTCACCCGAGAAGAACCATCCCGATCGATCACCAAGTCCACCAAGTCAATCAACGATCGTTTGACATCGTTCTCATTTAGAAAAGACGGCGCAGCTGAAATCGTAACGGTTTGTCCCCCGAACGACTCCAGAGTAAACCCCGCCTGGTCAAAGTGTTCACGGAATCTCATCAACAAATCAACATCGCGGACATCTAACTCTAAAAGAACCGGAACCAGTAATCCTTGCGATTCAATCTCACCCTGTTCGTCGATAAGGCGCTCATAAAAGATCCGTTCACGAGCGGCCTGAGGCTCAAGTAAGACGAGACCCTCATCTCCCTCCAGAAGAGCATAACGCTTCGAAAGCGCGCCGACGATTCGAAACTCCGGTGTCTTCGAGATTTCTTCTGGAACAACTTCCAGTTCCCTCTGTTCCTCATGACGCCAGGCGGATCGATCTACAGTTGGCGAGGATTCATCCGGAGCCACTTCTTGTGATCCTTCAACCACACCCAACTGAAGAGGAGGACATTGCTCCACCGACGTCACCGACGCTGCTACTTCCTTTGGCCGGAGCGCCTTCTCAATCGCGTCAAGAATAGCAATCCGCACCTGAGCTGGTTCGGCGAAGCGCACTTCCCGCTTAGCTGGATGCACATTCACATCGACCAATGCAGGATCCATCATAATCCACAGCCATGCTGCCGGCTGGAGGCCCTCCTGAAGCCCACCTTTAAAAGCCTCACGGATAGCTCTTGAAATCGTATGATCCTCAACGGGACGACCATTTAAAAAAACGTATTGATGTTTGCGACCTCGACGCGCGAACGCCACTGGAAGCATCGCGCCTTCAATCACCATTCCACGATACTCGTGGCGCGGAACTTCTATTAGAGCCTTTCCTGATTCGCCACCACTCATCGCCTCGATCCGAACCCTCCGATCCGAGGTCGCCGGCAAATCTAGGGCGACCCGGCCATCCTTGCGAAGCAGCCAACCAATCCCCGGAGTGCAAAGAGCATGGAGGCGAATCTGATGTTCAATGTGTGCTGCTTCAGTTGATTCCGCCTTCAGGAACTTTTTTCGGGCGGGAACGTTATAAAAGAGATCTCTTACTTCGATGCTTGTCCCTACCGAGCAGCCGCTTGCCCGAGGTTCACCGATTTTCCCGCCATTCACCCTAATTTCAGTCCCCTCCACCGAGCCTACTTCCCGGCTCATCATCGTGAAGCGTGAAACGCTAGCAATGCTGGGTAAGGCTTCCCCCCGAAATCCCAAGGTCGCAATACTATTCAAATCGTCGGAAGTACGAAGTTTACTTGTGGCATGGCGTTCCAATGATCTCGCGGCGTCTTGCGGACTCATTCCACAGCCATCGTCCCTAACCCGAAGCATGGCAATCCCTCCACGCTGGATCTCCACTTCTATCTTTCTAGCCCCGGCATCAATGGCATTTTCAATCAACTCCTTAATGACACTAGCAGGCCGCTCGATGACCTCTCCCGCCGCCACCTGGCTGGCAAGAGTCTCTGGCATCACCTCAATAGTCGGCATACCCTGAGCCTACCCAATGTCTCCTGAGGGTCAGCTCCAAAACGCAAAAATTAATTCACAAAAAGTCGAACCTCTCCCTGAAAACAACCCTGATTTCTATTCTCTGGATAAATTAGATAACATTCACGAGTTGAGTCTCCGCAAAAAACAAGAGCGAGTGAAAGAATTTACCAACCACCCGATATAAACGAGACGTAACGCCATCGTATTTACAAATGAAAAGAAGTATGGAATCCCGCATGCTGCTTTACGAAATGGTCATCTCACCCTAATTTAAATCCCGTGACCTCGCGGACAGGGATTCTTTTAATGGTTTCGGGCCCATCAGGTTCCGGAAAAACGACTCTGTGCCGTCGTTTAGCAGACGAGAAAGAGGCTCATTACTCTATTTCATGCACCACAAGACTTCCACGGGATGGTGAAGTTGATGGCAAGGACTACCATTTTCTCTCTAGGAAGGACTTTCAATCACGTATCAATGCCGGCGAATTCCTAGAATATGCAAAAGTTCACGAAAACTATTACGGAACGCTCAAGTCCGAAGTAGTCGATCAACTCGCCATCGGAACCGATGTCGTCATGGACATCGATGTTCAAGGTGCCAACCTAGTTCGCTCTTGCTCTGACACTCAAATCAAAACAGCCTTGGTCGACCTTTTTGTCATGCCCCCCAGCGAAGAAGAACTTCGTATCCGTCTTACCGGACGCGGGACTGACGCCGAGGAAGTTATCGCTCTTAGGATGAGAAATGCTCTCGAAGAAATGGAGCATTGGCCCGAATATTCCTACCGCCTTATTTCCGCAACCCGTAAAGAGGATTATCTCAACTTTAAGTCGCTCATCCTCGCCGAGCGACTACGCGTCTCCCGACTCCAATGAATATCGTACTTGGAATTACCGGCTCTATCGCCGCCTACAAATCCGCAGACCTAACGAGTCAGCTCACAAAGTCAGGCCACGAGGTTCATATCGTCATGACCAAGGCAGCCTCTGAATTCATCACACCCCTAACCTTGCAAGTTCTCTCGAGGCAGCCAGTCCTCGTCTCTCTTGAAGACGAGAAGAACTCCTGGAAACCCGGACACATCGAACTTGCCGATAATGCCGATCTTTTTCTGGTCGCGCCAGCTTCTGCGAACACCCTTGGACAATTTGCCAATGGTCTCGCACCAGACCCACTTTCAGCAATTTACCTCGCCCTTCCTTCCAAGACCCTGAAATTCGTCGCGCCAGCTATGAATGGAAAAATGTGGCATCATCCAGCGACCCAGCGAAACCTTCTTCAGCTAAAAAAAGATGGCGTCAACATCATTGATCCTGCCAAGGGGGATCTCGCTTGCGGTTATCAAGGAACCGGACGACTTGCTGAAGTCGAGGATATCCTTAAGGCAATTCTCGGAGAAGACGATCCGGATTAAGCTGGCGCCGGTATCCTCATATCCCGGACTCGCCCAAGCTGAGTTCCCTAAAGCTTTTCAGGGGACTGAAGAAGAGCTCCAATCCTCTGAAGAAGAAGTCCGGCACCGCCACCATCGACAACGCGGTGATCAAAAGTGAGACATATTTCGGTTTCGGTCACCGGAACGAATGCTCCCACTTCTTCACTCCACCGCGGTTGTTTAATTCCAGCGGCAAGCCCCAGAATCAGGGTCTCATTGGGAAGCGGAATAGGAGTGCCCCATTTCAATCCAAAGGTTCCAAAATTAGTTACAGTTGCGATTCCACCTTGAGCCTGCTCAGGAGTCAGCTTTCGGTTACGAGCCTGCCTAACCAATTGTCCATACTCCTCGGCTAACTCAGGCACACGAAGTTGATCAACGTTGCGCAAGACCGGAACCACCACCCCGTCCTCTACCTGAACTGCAATCCCGATATCGTAAGCTCGGGGGTGAACGACCTTCTCACCGATAAGAAATCCTGCGGTTGCCGGTTGTTCCGAAAGTGCGATCGCAAAAGCACGAAGAACATAAAGAGTGAGGCCCGGCTTAGGGTTTTGCCGTGAGCGATGTTCGAGAACTGGATCAAGAACGACAGGAAGTCCGACTGAAGCTAGCGGACGCGACCAGCTCCGCCGCATGGCATCGGCAACCGCAAGACGCATTGGAGAGGCTGTGCTATCGGGCCAGTCGGAGATGTATTCCAAAAACTGTTCCAGATCCTCAACGGTCACCCGGCCACCTGCACCACTTCCCGCAATTGCCGAAATATCAGCTTCGCGCAAGCCGAGCTCATCCATACGAGCTCGCATTCGAGGGGATATGTAGTGAGCCCCCTTCATTCCTGCCGGAACCGGGAGGCCACGGACGCTAGGCTCAACCAACTTGGGTTCTTCGTAACTCTGCTCAGTTTGCCGGAAGTGCAAATTCCCTTCCTCGCCCTCGTCTAATAGTCCCGGTTCTCCTTGCTCGCCCATCGTGGGAGCTCCAGTCCGGGAAATCTCCTCCTCGGTCGCCTCTAAGATTCCCAAGAGGCTTCCGACCGCATATTCAACCCCCTCATCTGCTCGAATCTCGGTAACGGTGCCTCCACAGAGAGTGGTAACCCCCATCATAGCCTTGTTGGTTTCAACTTCGATGATTTCTTGATCTGCAACGACTGAATCTCCCACGGCAATATTTAACCTGATAATTCTAGCCTCGGCGATCGATTCGCCAAGCTGAGGCATGATGATAGGAACCTGTGGCATGATTGTTAGAGATTAAGAAGTTCGCGAAGTTTTTCCAAGATCGATTCGGGAGTGGGGCGATGTGCAGCCCAAAGATCGGGGTGATAAGGAATCGGAGTATCTTTGGAGTTTAAGCGAAGCGGCGGGGCATCAAGAAGATGAAACCCTTCTGCCACAACTCTTGAGACGACCTCGGCCGTGACGCCCCCCCAAGGGAAGGCCTCACCCAGCGCTAAAAGGCGGCCTGTTCTTGCAACTGAAGCAATCACAGTATCCATGTCGAGAGGTTTTACGGAACGCAAATCCACCACTTCGATCTCCCAGCCCTCCTTTGCAAGCCGATCAGCAGCTCTGACAGCTTCGTGTACCATCGCACTGTAAGTGACCACGGTGGCGTGTTTACCTGGGCGAGTAATGCGGGCCATCCCAAGTGGAAGAGGATCCGGATCTATCTCGGTAGTTTTTAACCATCGATAGAGAAATTTATGCTCACAGAAAACGACAGGATCATCGATTTCGACTGATTCCTTGAGCAAATGATAGGCATCGGAGACGGTCGCCGGAGTGGCCACGATAATTCCAGGATAGTGGGCGTAGAGAGTTTCCACCATCTGGCTGTGAAATGGCCCGGATCCAGGAGTGCCTCCACAGGGTAGCCTAACCGTAATCGGCACAGGGATCCCGGTCCGATAATAATGCGTTCCAGCATGGTTCGCAATTTGGTTAAACGCAATCGAGGAAAAGTCGGCAAATTGCATTTCAACGATAGGCCGCATTCCACTGATGGCAGCACCAATTGCCATTCCTACCATGGCATCTTCGCTAATCGGAGAATCCATGACTCGCCCTGGGAATTCCTCCAACAGCCCCTTGGTCGCCTTGAATGCGCCACCAAACCCACCAATGTCCTGACCATACAAAAAAACATCATCTCTTTCAGCGAGCAAATCCCGCTGCGCCTGATGGATCGCATCGATATAGGTGACACTCATGAGTTGATTCCCTTCGATGAAAATGCCCTCCAGTCGTCTCGATATGGATCGGGACCCGGGTCGGTTTGAGCATTGGCAACAGCCTCTTGGACCTCTTCGGCAGCCTCTTTTTTCCAAAGTTCAACCTCATCAGCAGTGGCAAGCCCCTCCTCGACCACCTGTTGAATCCCAATCTCCAGACAATCGCGTCCGAGTTTGGAATCCTTTAATTCCGGCGCCACATAAGAAGCGTCATCGTGCTCACCGTGTCCGCACAATCGAAGAAGCTTTCCCACAACCATCTGCGGACCTTCACCAGCGCGAGCCGCTTTAACGGCCTCATGGACAACTGTAAGACACTCAAGCAGATTAGTCGCATCAACTTCCCTTCCGGTAACCCCATAGCCGCGCGCACGATCAACGAGATTTTCGCATGCAAATTGTCTCTCGCGAGGGGTGGAGTAGGCGAATTGATTATCAGCGACTAAAACGACGATCGGAAGTTTCTCGACCGCCGCCAGATTAAGGCCTTCATGGAAGGCTCCGGTGGAAGTCGCCCCATCGCCAACACAAGTCGCGCCAACAACCTCTAAGAGCTCCCCTTTCATACGTCGGGCCATCAGCATACCAGCCACAACAGACACCGAAGTTCCGAGGTGACTGATCATTGCAGGTCGACGTTCGGCCGGGCGCCCACGGTGGATGTTACCATCGCGTCCACGCATTGGGCCAAGAGCGGAGCCAAGATAAGTGCGGGTCGCTTCAATAAGCGGCTCGCCAAAGCCAGTTCGTCCCGCTTGATCACGAATGAGGGGCGCGAATATATCCTTGTCCTGATCAAGACAGCAACCAAGTGAAGCTGAAAAGGCCTCCTGTCCTGTCCCCAGATAAACACCGCCAACAATCTTGCCTGCCTTGTAGAGACTAGACAGCTTTGACTCAAGTGTCCTGGAGATGATCATGACCCTCAGGGTCCGCCGAATCAAATCAGCATCAATTTCACTTGATGTAATTGGGACTGAAGCTGCTGAGGATTCCATTAGATAAAAATAGGAGTCAAATTAGAGTTCTTGGTCGACCGCCTTGAGCTCCAAGAAAAGATCGTTCCACCGTTCCTTCCGCGGCTCAAGAAGAAGCTTTTGGTCAGCGATCCGCCTCCGAACGATCTCGAAAAGCCCCCCGTATTCAAGATAGAATTCGCGAACTCCGTCTTTATAGTCGCCAGCGAGGGAATCAGCGAAGGAGTGTCGCAAGTCCTTAATCCCTTCCATAAAGTCGCGACAGACCGCTTTTCGTGAGAGTTTCGAGTAAATTGCGGCGACACCAAGAGTTCCGGTCGCCATCATCACAAACACCCAGGGCCAAGTCGCTATACCAAACCCACCGAGAACCCCAGCAATCGTATACAAAATCAAAAAGAGAGTCGTGTAACGACGCAGGACCATTCGGCGGCCATCTATCTTGAGATCTATCGTTCCTCTAATTTTTAGCTGCGCAACCGCTTGCTTTGCGGAACGCCCCAAGCGGCGCATGAAACGCTTACGGGTCCCTGCAAGAGACTCTGTTTCCTGCTGAAAGTTAGGAGGATTGATCCCGAGGTTCTCCCGAATGCGAGGCTCCACGGTTTTCCAATGGTTCCGACAGCTTTTCACCAACTCAACGCCATCGGACTCTGCCTGCTTTTCAACAGCTTCCTTCACCGCTGTAATTAAATCTCTCTCGATTTCGGAAGGAAGCTTCTCCTGTTGAAAAAGTGAAATCAGGCTCCGGGTGATAGACATTCTTCGGCCCAAATCACGGGTCGCGATTTGACCTTGTCTGAAAAAGACGTCGCCCATCCCACTCAAACGTTCTAACAAGGAAATCGCCTGCCCTTCACGACGTAGATCTACTTCGTCTTCCAATTCTGCCAGAAAACGCTGATCGCTATCAAGAGAATCGCTCCGCTCTTCAATCCGTTCCTCAATCTTTTGTAGAACTTCTTGTGCTG
This sequence comes from Akkermansiaceae bacterium, assembly GCA_029242935.1. GTDB lineage: Bacteria > Verrucomicrobiota > Verrucomicrobiia > Verrucomicrobiales > Akkermansiaceae > SW10. The sequence goes on along the minus strand of JAQWSX010000101.1, from coordinate 2,056 downwards.
AATTGCTCACCTCTCGGAGGATTTTTCGACGCTCCTGATTAAGAGAGACCTTCGAAGAGATAAAATACTCGAGCGGCGGAAAGCCACTCTTCTTTAGGAGATGGGACAGTGGAGGATCAGCCATCTTTGCCTCCATTGCCAACTTGGCGGAAACTGGGAAAATTTCAGGGATCCTTCCAGTCTTCTGTTCACCCAAAGTCCTCATATGGCCCAAAATCACCTTAAGATCCTCTTCGTCCCTTAATTCGCTTTGCTGCAGAACAAAACCTACTTTGTCTAATTGCTCTTCTGGAAGTCGCGCAACCAATTGCCACGTGTCAGCACACCAAGGATTCCCAACGGGGAAAACGAATAACAAAAGATCAGCGACCGGGAGGAAACGTTCGATCTCTGCCAAGTTTCCTTCGATCGAGGCGTTAGAACCAGGAGTATCAACCACTTCAAAATCACGGAGAAAGTCCAGCGGGCAGACGTCTTGTACAAGCATTGACCTTTTCTCCGTTGAGGCCACCTTTGCTCCATACCGATACCAATGAAGCTTTTTGGTCTTGGGAAGAGCATCGACCTCGCAAAATTCGTGAGCGAAAAGCGCGTTGATTAGCGACGACTTCCCGGCGTTGACTTCACCGCAGACGACGAAGATGAAAGGTTTCCGGAGATTTTTTAAAAAACTTCCATCAGTGACGGGATCGAGAATCTCTCCGCCACATTCACGAGCAAGCTGACCGACAGCTAAAACGACCTCAGCAAGGCGCTCCCTGATCGCAAAGTAGCGTTTGCCAAACATGGATGAAGATTATGGAAGAATCAATCAGCCACCAGCCCCTAAACTTGACCTTTAAGGGCAAGGAGTTGTGAAACAGTTATAAACTGGTAGCCTTTTGAAAGAAGATCATCAAAGGTGCCAGGCATGGCATCAATTGTCGGGGCATGGAGATCATGCGCCAAAATAATCGCACCATTATGAGCTCCTCTCAAAATTCGTGAGCGCACTACTGAGGGTCCGGGGCGCTTCCAATCGTTTGGATCTACCGACCACATGATTGTGGGATAGGTGAAATCAGAAAAAATCAAACTGCGCTGACGTTGCAAGAGTGCGCCGTAAGGTGGACGCATTGTGCGAGGTTTAACTGCAGCGGCCCGGACAATCGCATCTTCAGTTCGGCGCATTTCCCTACGTAACTCGGAGTTGCTGAGAGCCGTTAATTTACGGTGGGTGTAGGTGTGATTTCCAATCTCATGTCCCTCGGCCACGATGCGCCGAACGATGTGGGGATAGCGATCTACATTGCTACCAATTACGTAAAAAGTAGCCTTGATGTTGCGGGTTCGCAGGATGTCGAGCAGCCGAGGAGTATTCTGGGGGTGAGGACCATCATCAAATGTCATAGCCACATAAGGCTGATTGGACAGACCGCGAGAGTGAGTCACACTCTTTCCACTAAAGTGCGAAGGAAGGTTCATATTGGGGTTTCTCAACCCCTTATTCATGTATGCTGGAGGGCGGTATTGAGTATTGGCACCAAGTCTTACCGGATGACCCCCATATCCGGACGATGAAGCTCCATGTTTCCCAATCTTCGAGCCCCCGTCACCTTTCTTACTTGAACAGGCAGGAAGCGCGATCAGTGCCCCTGAACTCAGCTTTAGAATTTTCCGTCTCTTCATGCGTGTCTAGTCACGATTATTATTATGGAATCATCAAATGTCACGCATTTCCTAACAATCTATCATTTGAGGCTCACTCGTTTCAGTGACGCATTGGTTGCACAATCTCATTTCCACCCTCAAAACCGCTCGACAGATTCCAATTCAGGGTCCAATTTCCCGCCCCATGTCGAAACCAAAGCTGTTTATTCCCGGTCCCGTGGATGTCGCCCGTGAAACTTATGCCGCGATGGCAGGCCCCGCAATCGGGCATCGCGGAAAAGACTTCGAAGAGCTCTATTCATCGATTCAACCCGGAATCAAACAAGTTGTCGGCACGACTCGCTCAGTTTTCTTCTCTACCTCTTCAGCCTGGGGAATTATGGAAGGCTGCATTCGCAATTTAGTC
>JAQWSX010000040.1 GCA_029242935.1 Akkermansiaceae bacterium | reverse complement strand
CCTCCTCGGAGTTTCCAGAATTCGAGCGAAACCGCGGTATCGCCGGTGTTAGTGAGTTCGACAAATTCGTGCGAGTCGGAACCGGTTGGAGCGTAGTGAATTTCCGAGATGACGACTGGTCCAAGGGCCGGCCCACTATTTGGAGCTTCTGGTGTGCGAGCCGTCATCGTGAAGAGCGTGTCCATTCCCATGCCATCCGGCCAACGTCCCAGGGTGGTTCCAGGAGCTGCTGCTGCAAATTCAACTTGGTTGACAAAGTTGATAGGGCTACCCGAGCTGTCGGTTTCAACGAGCCAGAGGTCGTCGCCATTTCCACCGCTGTTGAGGCCGAAGGGGCGGCCGGTTTGCCAGTTTCCTTTGATGGCGGTGTTGTCGAGAAAAGTGGCGTCGATGATGAAGCTGTTTTGATCAATGACAATCACCTCAAAGCTATCATTGAATTGGGAAAAGCCATTGTAACCATCAATCGTGATAAGATCGCCGGTGGTTAATCCGTGAGTTGGACTCTTTACAGTGGTCGGACTTGATCCTGCGACTCCCGTATAGTTGGTAATAGGGTTTGTTGGGGGCGTATGATATTGGCTTTCCCGGATGACGAGATAGCCGAGCCCTCCAAGTGTTGTCTGAGGAAGCTCGTATGATCGGTAAACACTCTTGGAGTCGGTAAGAAGCCAGCCTCCGATCTCGAGGGGGGAGGCAGTGGTGTTGTGAAGTTCGATGAAGTCCAAGCCGGGGTCAGCTGATCTGACTTCGTTGATGACCACTCTTCGATCGGTAATGGGGCCGTTAGTACCCGGGGATCCGTGGAAGGCCACGCTGGGAACCCAATTATCGGGATTGGAAAGGTCGCCTGTGAAATTTAGGAGCTCCAATGATGATCCATCGCCGTCCGGACGGGCGGGCCAGGAGCCTGAGTCATTGAAGGTGAAAGAGCTGATCAAGCTTCCATCGCTATCGAGAAGGGTGAGGTCTTCACCATCGTTATCCAGACCTCCAGAAAAAGTTCCCGCGATCAGGCTGGAAAGACCCTGCCCATATCGTTCGAGAAAAGCATTCCGATCCCGCACGACGAGTGCCCGTTCGCCTGGAGCAATCGGGTGAGGGGAGAGCGAAAGTGAGATTCCCTCCGTGAAAGACAGATCGGCAAGATTGATTGCAGTGGACCCCGTGTTGGTGAGTTCGATAAATTCAAAGAGATCCTTGTTTTCTAGATCAAGGGGCGCAGCGTCAAGTTTCTCGAGGAGGGTGGCTTCCCGCGGGTGGTAGTTGACCTCGCTGATCACGAGGTTTGAAGCGTCTGCCGGTTGTTCCAGGAGGAAGGTTCCGGAGACGGTGGCAGACCATTCATCTTCGAGCTTTAAACGTGCTGTGATGAGGGCTGACTCTGGGAGGTTTATGATCGGTTCTCCAGCTGGGCGCGAAAGAGAAAGAGCGACGTCAATTCCAAGGTCGCTGCTGTTGGCACTAGAATTATGAAGTTGAATCGAGAGTGTATTTGTTCCCTCAAGAAGATCGCCGGGGGTAAGCGGGACTTCGGTTTCAAAACTTTCGTTTTCGTTGGAGCTACGGAGTGCAAAGTCGTTGTAGGTCACAGTTCCGGCCTTCATGTTTTCGCGGAACATTTCTTTCCCGTTAAGGTAGACAATGAGTCCATCGTCCATGATTGTTGAGAAGGTGAGTGAAGTGACATCAGCAGCATCAATCACCTCAAAATCTTTGCGGAAGTAGACGGCGGGGTAGCCACTTCCAAACCCTCCGATATCCAGAATCGTGTTTGCGCGGGCGGCATTGATTGAGGTGGCGGTGCGCCCTCCGATCAAGCCTTGGCCTTCGTCCCACGAGCTGTCGTCAAATTGAGGGTGTTTCCAATCGTTCGAGTTGTATCCCGAAGCGGGATTTGTTCTTACAATATTGCTTGAGGAAAGTGCAACTGCGGAGGCTTGGTAGCGCCATTGGTCTGACTGAAACGGAAAGACAGATTCCGTCGCCACGCCGGAGAAAATGGGAATCGCTTTTGGAGAGACTGTCCCGTTTGAGAGAAGGGGATCTGTTCCATCAAGGGTGTAGTAGATGGTTCCGGTTTCTCCGTTGAGTGTGAGCTGATTATTTCCTCCTACAAATCCGCTTCCGGATATTTTTCCGTTAATGGCAAACCTAGGAGCCTCTACCGCAGGATATAAGTTAGAGTTTTTGAGTTGCCTAATGACGTTGTTGGTTCGGACTGGGAAGTAGGAATTGTAGAGCCGGTTTTGTTCCGATAACCATTCGTCGCGGTCATAGGCGGTTGAGCGGCGGTGGTCACCCCAGCGAGCCGCTTCGGCAATGACAGCTTTGTCGATGGGTGCAGCATACTTCTCCCAACGAGCCCTTGTTTTAGCAGGAGTAAGAGCTCCATCTCCGGTAAGGTGCATGTGTGCGCGGTCAGCAAAGCGTTGGCGATATTCCGGGATTGCTCGCAGGCTTGATTGAATGCCAACAATATCGCGCGGATTTGAGTTAGTAGACGGGTTCTCGAGAACCCGTTCACCGTCCCAAGAATAGAGCTTCCATGGGCGCATTTCGGTTGGAGTAGAATATGGACCGCCTCCGGCAGCACGCCAGTTCCCATCAAATTTCAGATCTTGGTTTCCTCCGAAAATCTGGATGATCTGAAAGTCGACATAGTTGTCGACGTCGAGAACTTGTTGAATGTTTTTCCAGTTTCGAGTGTTAACGACCGAGCGCATGGCATTCCAAGCAGTGGAGTTTCCTTCGACAAAGGTTCCTCCGTTCCGAGCGTCAATGAGATCACTGTCGCCTCCATCGTAGTTGGCATAATGTGCGTTATCTTGTCGTTCGGCAACATTGTGAAGCCCCCAGTAAAGTCCATTCACGAATAAGTGAGCAAGGAATCCGGCTCCAGCATCTTGGTTGCCCATATCGCGCAGGCTTTCGCGCATCCATTGATCCCGAATCATAGAGCCGCGGCTCCGTTGTCCAGAATCTCGATGAATCCAAGAATTGTTATAGCCTGCGCGCAGAGCGATAGAATTGAAGTTTTCGACATCTACTTCGGGAAAAAGAACTTGTCCAAGGCGACCGGCGCCATATTTCGTGCGAAAGCGGAAGGAAAGTGAGTGCTTAGGGGATGAGCTGGGATTGCGGCTGGCTCCGCCTTGAACCTTGAGCCCGCAGTGTTCTTGGAAGGCAGGGCGTGAATCGTTTTCAGCTGGAATGAATTCAGCGGAACAGGCCCGCTCCAGTCCTTGTGATGTGGAATTGGCGTAGAGATTTACGAAGTCCGCAGCGGACATTGAGATAGAGATTGAAGGTGTCTCCTTGAAGCCCTGTAGCATTGCTTGTGCGATAGTGAGCCCGTTGTGGCCCGGCGAGGGTGCGGTTGAGCGAGTGATTCGCGTATCCATATTGTAATCTCCCGATGGGAATGTGCCGTAGCCGGCGGGACGGGTTTGTTGTAGAATCGGATTGTTGAGGCCATTGGAATCAGTTCCATTTGCCTTGGCATTATCGATATCAAGGAGGAGATAGGTGTGGGCTTCCCAAGGGCTGGGGGCAAATTTATTTGCGGTCGCAGCTGAACGGATGACCGTGGTTTTGCTTATGCGAATGGGGCTTGTGTAAGCGGTTGCGTTAGCACTGGGATTTCCGGTATTCGTCAGCGGAGATGATCCATCGGTGGTATAGTAAATAGTGGCACTAGGAGTCGTAGTTGAGAGGGTGATTTGCTGGGCACTTTGATAAAGGCCACGAGTCGGAGAAACCTCGAGTGGAGCAACACGTGCGATTCCGTCTGCGTCATTTTTCGCGCCCGGAGTTGGGTTTTCGAAGAAAACAATCTTATCAGTGACTGGATGAACTCCATACGAAATATCATCCGATTGCTTCGGATACGAACTGCCGGCTGGTCCAAATTCTGAGCTTATGGACTCATCGGGCGCCATTAGGGCAAGGTATTCTCCGCTCTTTGCTAATTTGAAATTGGTATGAAGATTGCGTTTGGTGTCGGGAGTATCGTCACCGGATGCGAAGACAATCAGGTAGCCGTTCGCTGGGATAATCGTTCCGGCTGGGAAAATCCATGCATTGGAACCATTCGGGTTGTTAGTCAAACGCCATCCTCCCATGTCTTGTGCGATGACACCTGTATTATGAAGCTCAATCCAGTCATCGAAACGTCCTGGGACAGAATTGGGAGCAACTGTAGTGTCATTTCCCGCCATGAATTCGTTAATGATGATCGATCCTTCGCTGAGGAGCGATCCGGCGGTGGCAACGATGATTAAGATAAAAGTGCGTGTAGCATTCATAAAATAGGATAGCGGTGGAATCGTAGTCCCCGTTGGAATCGGATAAATAAAAAAGGGGTTGATTGGCCCCTTTCTTTTTCAACCTTGTGCGTGAAGCCGATTAGCGCTTCGTGGACCCAATCTTTTGCATTGTGGCCTTCCGGTAGAAGACGATGGCTTCGCACATCGACTTAGCGAGAGTGCGTTGGTAGGTTGGGTTGTTAATTAAGTATTTTTCCTTAGGGTGGCTCATGAAGCCTCCTTCGAAGAGAATCGCAGGGTGTTTGACGCCGGTTAGAACACTGTAACGGGCCCTTCGAATCCCGCGATCGGGGACTTCTAGTTTAGCTCGGGCGAGAAGCTGGATACTGCTCCAGTGGACAGCGGTTGCGAGAGCGATATTTGCCGAGTCTTGGGCATTTCCCATTCGTTCAATGTTATCTGAAGCTTGCGCCCCACGCCCATAGTGGGCAACCCCGACTGGAGAAAGAGTGAAGGTTTCAATTCCGCGCGCCTGTGATCGAGCACGTGAGCCTACGGAGTTAAAGTGAATACTGATGAAAATCGCGTCCCTGTAGAGATTGGCAAGCTTGACCCGTTCCTGAAGGGTCAGAAAAACGTCGGTGGTGCGGGTCATAACAACTTTGAAGCCACGTTTCCTGAGGTTGTCCTGCAGAAGCTTGGCGATCTTTAAATTGTAGTTGGCTTCGGTTCCTAGCGAGTTGACCGCGCCAGGATCTTTCCCACCGTGTCCGGGGTCGATGATTACGGTGTCAAAGCCTTTAGCTGCCTTTATTTTAAAAGGGCGGAGGACTGGATCAATGACCTTCTTTAGGTCCATGATTGAAATGTGGTAAGAACCAAGCGAGACCACGGCGTGGCTGAAAATAAATTTCACGTTGTTCATCAAGACTTCCTGACCACCGGCCCGGAACTTGAGCTCTACGTCGGAGTTCTTCAGAATAATATAGCTCCCCGACTTGGTCATGCTGGTGAGGCTGTAAAAATCCTTCACTTGTGAAAGAGGAACATACTTGTGGTTACGATACTCTTTAATTTCCCAGCTGACCTTCGCGGCTGAGGCCGGAAGGATTACTGCAAAGAGAAGCAGGAAGATTCTGCATCGGAAGGTAAAGATTCTCATAAGATCGAAGATCTGATCGGTGTAGGGCCACTGCTGATAGGAACTCAGCCCTATCTTGCCAAGTTGAAAAACACCACGGGAAGCAAGTGATCTGGGTTGTTACTCGACACCCGTGATCATGAGGGCGGGTTTTTCCAGTTCGTCTCCCATCTTTTTCCCGTTGAGTTCCTGATAAAGTCGTGAATCTGGAGTGACTACGGTGACGTCGCAGCCGAGATATTCTGTCATGAGCCCGCCTCCGGTCGGCGCGAGAAGATAGAAGCAGATTTCGCCTTCCTGATCGGCCTCGACTAAGGCCCCGACTCCGATCACCTCTGTCATTTCGAAGGGCCGGGGTTCGAATCTCTTGAGGGTCGCGAGAGATTCTTCGGCGATTGCTAATTGCGCGGCCTGGGCTTCGGCCAGGTAAGCTGCTTCGATGGCACGCGTGTCGTACTTCCCCTCTGATTTCGTCTCGTCACCGTTCGCGTTTTCGCTGGTTTCAGTGAGGGCCGATCTGGTGATCGCGATCTTTTTCTCCATCTGCCGGAGCAGGTTGGAGGTGACGGTGTCCTTAGTCATTCTTGGAACGACGGGCTTGTACCGCTTTTGCGAAAGCTTCGAGAACTTCCTCGGTGGTCTGCCAGTTGATACAGGCATCTGTGACCGACTGTCCATAAACCATATCGTCGGAGATTTTCTGGTTTCCTTCTACGATGTTAGATTCGATCATGACCGCGGCAATGTCTTTGGCTCCGTTTGCCATTTGCTCGCAAAGATCTGCGGCCACCCTAGGTTGGTTACGGTAGTCCTTGTCGGAGTTGCCATGGGAACAGTCGACCATGAGTTGCTCGGGTAAATCGATCTCGCGGAGTTTGGCGCTAACTGGATTGATTTCATCGCGGGTGTAATTTTGACCGCTCTTGCCTCCGCGGAGGATAAGGTGACAAGCGTCGTTTCCGGTGGTGGTGACGATGGCAGAGACGCCTTGCTTGGTTACAGAGAGGAAGTGGTGAGGCTTTGACGAAGCGCCAATGGCGTCGAGCGCGATTTGGATCGAGCCGCCGGTTCCGTTTTTGAAGCCAACCGGCATTGAGAGTCCGGAAGCGAGCTCACGGTGGACCTGAGATTCGGTAGTGCGGGCTCCGATGGCTCCCCACGCAATGAGGTCCGCAACGTACTGTGGAGAGATGGCATCGAGAAACTCGGTGCCGGCCGGAACTCCCATTTCGGCGAGTTGAAGGAGTAGTTCACGGGCGGTGCGCAGACCTCGATTGATGTCGAATGAATTGTTTAAGTTAGGGTCATTGATGAGTCCCTTCCAGCCTACGGTGGTCCGAGGTTTCTCGAAATAGACACGCATGATGACATGGAGGTCCTTTTGATAAAGCGCGGCAGCTTCCTTGAGGCGCAGAGCATATTCAATGGCCGCCGAAGGATCGTGAATCGAACAGGGGCCCACTACGACAAGTAGTCGGTCGTCCTCACCTTTCAGGATTGCTTCGGCTCCCTGACGGGCGGAAGAAACAAGCTGGGCTGCTGATTCACTGAGTGGAAGTTGGTAGGAAAGAACAGCCGGCGAGATAAGCGGGTCGATACGGTCAATGCGGAGGTCGTCTGTGTTAGTGGTGGCCACGGGCGAAGTGTTTAAGGTTTTTTGAAAAATTCAAGAGTGGAGGTTTGTCAGATTGAGGGATTCGGTCCAGATTAATAATCATGTCGAAAAAGCGTAGCAGGCAGCCGCCACTGTATCGCGACCTCACCGCTGGGATGGTCCCCGATCAGGTCTGTAATTTTATTGATTCTACCGGGAGCAAGGAGCTCGACACGCGAATTCTGGATCTGGCCAAATCAGTGGACGGAGTGGATGACTTTTGCTTGCTGGCCGAGATGATTTCTACGGCCGTGGGAATGGCCCAAGGCACGGCTAATCAGGCTGACTTCAAATTGGCGAACCGCGCGCTTAAGGAGATGAAGAAATCGAGCGAGGTCTTCGGCCCTTTCCGGGGAAATCGTAAGGTTGCACTCTTTGGCTCGGCCCGGACGAAGCCGGAGGAGCCGGAATATCAAACCGCGGCCGAGTTTTCTCGTCGGATGGTCGAGGAGGGTTTTATGACCATCACCGGTGCGGGTCCGGGAATCATGGCGGCCGGTAATGAAGGAGCGACTGCCGAGCACAGCTTTGGGCTCAATATCACGCTTCCTTTTGAAGCTTCCGCAAACGAGTTCATTTACGGTGATCCAAAGCTCATCGACTATAATTACTTTTTTACCCGAAAGTTGGCCTTCGTGAAGGAAGCGGATGCCGGAGTAGGAATGCCGGGCGGACTGGGGACGCAGGATGAGATCTACGAAGCTCTGACCTTGATTCAAACCGGTAAGGCAAAGCTCTACCCCATTGTTTGTCTCGATGCTCCGGGGGGGACCTACTGGAAGGCTTGGAAGCAATTTTTGGAAGAGCATCTTTTAAGACTGGGTCTAATTTCAGAATCTGATTTCTCACTTTTTAAAGTCACGGACGATATTGAGGAGGCAATTGCCGAGATTACCGGATTCTATGCCAATTTTCATTCCTACCGATATGTCGGTGACCGTCTGGTGGTGCGTTTGCAAACCGCGCTATCGGAGGTCGCCCTAGAAGATCTGAATCAACGTTTTGCGGTGATAGTCAAGTCAGGCGAGATCGAGCAGAGGACTGCCTTGAAGGAGGAACACAACGAGCCTGAGTTGGCCGACCTGCCAAGAATTGTCCTGCGTCACCGCCGTCGTGATTTTGGGGTTTTACGGGAATTTATCAATGCTCTCAACGAGGCCGAAGTGGAAAGCTGATGGCTAAGCAAAGGGTAGATGCGCTTTTGGTGTTGCGGGGACTGTGTGATTCCCGCGAGCAGGCGAAACGGTTGGTCATGGCCGGCGAAGTTATGACTGGGACCGAGCGTGTCGCTAAACCAAGTACAAAGCTCGCTGAGGATGCGGATTTGTCGGTGAAGGAAAAGCCAAGGTATGTTGGCCGCGGAGGCTTTAAAATCGAAGGGGCCCTACGCGAATTCGGGATCGATCCGACGGGTTGGGTCTGTGCTGATCTGGGGGCTTCTACTGGAGGTTTTACCGATTGCCTGCTCCAACAAGGTGCGGCGCGTGTTCACGCCATTGATGTGGGGACCAATCAACTGGTATGGAAGTTACGAAGTGATGAACGTGTTTTTTCTAAGGAGCGTTTCAATGCCCGCAATCTCACTGTCGAAGACATTGGAGAGAAGGTGAAGTTGGTCGTGATGGATTTGTCGTTCATTTCCCTAACAAAAGTGTTGCCCTCTGCCTTCTCCATTCTCGAAGAGGGTGGTTTTATTATCCCTCTTATCAAACCTCAGTTTGAACTTTCACGCGAAGAAGTGGGGAAAGGTGGGATCGTAAGGGAACCGGCGCTCCATCAAAAATCCGTTGATAAGATCCGAACCTTCATTATTGAGGAGCTAGGCCGGGAATGGTGCGGTGTCATCACCTCCCCGATCACTGGGACGGATGGCAACATCGAGTTTCTGGCGCAGATGAGGTAGTCAAAAGCTCCGCGTTATGGTGATATTTGGATGCCTTAAGAGGAAGGTCTTGGGTGTTTCCATCAGCTCACATGGAGTGGCGGATGCGGTGGATTTGTGATTTCAGCTCCTTGGTAATGAGGGCAGATTAGAGATCTATGTTAAGAGTGACAGGGCAGTGGTCTGATCCGAGGACGTCGTCGTTGATCGAGGCGGATTTAAGTTTTGGGGCGAGGGATTGGGAGGTGATCCAGTAGTCGATACGCCAGCCGACGTTGTTAGCGCGGGCACCACCACGGTAGCTCCACCAAGAGTAGGTGTTGGTTTGATCGGGGTAAAAGTGGCGGAAGGTATCAATGAATCCAGCATTGACCAGTTCGGTGAATCCGGCTCGTTCTTGGTTTGAGAATCCAGCGCTTTTGTGGTTGGTTTTTGGGCGGGCGAGATCGATTTCTTCGTGCGCAACATTTAGATCTCCACAGGCGACGACCGGTTTTCCTTCGGCTTCGAGAGCCTGAAGGTATTCGCGGAAGGCGATATCCCACTCCATCCGGTAAGGGAGGCGGGCGAGTTCGTTTTTTGCGTTTGGGGTATAAACGGTGACGAGGAAAAAGCTGGGGTATTCTAGGGTGATGACTCGGCCTTCCTGATCGCCCTCGGCGCTTTTTTCCGAACCGATGCCGAGGCGGACTGAGAGTGGCTTGGTTTTGGTGAAGATAGCGGTGCCGGAGTAGCCGGGCTTTTCGGCGGAGTTCCAGTAGGTTTTGTAGCCAGCTAGATCGAGTGGAAGTTCGACTTGTTCGGGGCGTGCTTTTGTTTCCTGAAGGCAAAGGATGTCGGGTTCGTGCTCGAGGACGAAATCGGTAAAGTTCTTTTTGAGAATGGCGCGGATGCCGTTGACGTTCCATGAGGTGAGTTTCATACGGAGAAAGTGGAGGGGAATGGACGAATGGACAAATGTAGAATCAACAATTGGCTTGGTGATGGGTGAACAGGCAGGAATGTCTAAGTGGTATACGAGAGATGGAGCCTCCTGTCGGGGGCTCCATTCCTATTAACACACCAGTTAAAACTTTAGTTGGCGAGGATGTCGATTTTACGTGGGATAAGTTCCTGTCGCTTTTGGAGTGACAGGATGAGAATGCCATCGCGGTGGGTGACTTGGATCTTGTCGTCATCGACGTCCTCATGGAGTTCGACTTTGAGTTCGAAGCGTAGAGCTTCGTGCTCACGTCTTCCGAAGTTGCCTTCGAGTTCCTTACGGTTTCCGCTGACCGTAAGGATCCGCTTTTCGAGGTTCACTTCGAGATGCTCTTTGTCAACGCCGGGGAGGGCGATGGCGAGGTCGAATCCGGCTTTGTGGGCGCGGGTTTTAAAACGTGGGCGTTCGGTAGAGATTTGAGTTTTCATGATCTTATTTTTTTAATTGTTCAGCTTAGCAAATTTCGATGTTGCGAACGCCCGATTCTTGAGCGGTAAGCTTTTTAAAGCTGAGGTCGAGGACGCCGTTTTTAAGCTTGGCGTTGATGTCGTTTGGATTGATATCCTCGGGCAGATTGTAGGTTCGCTCGAAGCCGGGGAGGAAGGCGTCTTCACGCTCACTTTTTGCGGTGACGGTCAGGGCGCGCTTTTCAAGAGAGAGGGCGATTTCCTCACGAGTAAAGCCGGGGAGATCTAGCCGAAGCCGGTAGGAGTCCTTTTCCTCGTAGCGGTAGGCGCCGGGTGCACGCATGATGGGTGATGGGCCAAAGCTGCGGAGAGTTTGGCTGAGGAATTCGTCTAAATTTCCGAAGAGGCGATTTGGATTGTAATGGGTCAGATTCATTGATTTGATTTTCAGTTTTTTGTTAACGTCTATCCTCTATGGCAGGACGTAGACCAAGTCGCTGAAAATCAGGTCAATCCCCTTAACTAAGGGGAAAAAGGGGTTTAAAAGTTATTCTCATAACAACTAGTTATCACAAAATGACGCGGTTTGGGTCAAATTGACACGTCGTTATGACGCGGCGAGTTTTTGGGCGAGTTTGGTAGCTTCGATGAGTGAGGAGACGGAGGCGACTCCTTGCCCAGCAATATCAAAGGCGGTGCCATGATCGACAGAGGTGCGGACGATTGGGAGGCCTAGGGTGACGTTGACGCCGAGGTCAAAAGCAAGGGTTTTGAGCGGGATGAGTCCTTGGTCGTGGTAGAGGCAAATATAGGCGTCAATGTCTTGCCTAATGGCAGGAAGAAAGGCGGTGTCGGGTGAGAGGGGGCCGACGATATTGATGCCCATCGAACGAGCTTTCTCAAGGACGGGAATGATGAGTTCAATTTCCTCATTGCCAAAAAGCCCTCCCTCGCCGGCGTGGGGGTTTAGGCCAGGCATGGCGAGGCGTGCGGGGCGTCCTCTAATCGCGCTCATGGCCTTGTGGGTAAGGGCAATGACCTCAAGCATCCGCTTCTCTTCGAGGAGTTCAGGAACGCTGGCGAGAGAGACATGAGTGGTGACAAGGGAACAGGTAATTTCATCTGATGTGAGCATCATGGCGTGGTCAGGTGAAGAGGTTTTCTCGACGAGGTAATCCGTATGGCCGGGATAAAATTTCCCTGCGCGGTACCAAGCTTCCTTGTGGATGGGATTGGTGATGATTCCGCCAAAAGTTCCGTCCATAGCTCCTTCGACAGCAGCTTCTAGACAGTCGAAGGAATGTTGTCCGGCGGCGGCTGAGATCTCGCCGATTTTGATGGATTCGGGAAGGGGGAGATCAATCAGGTAATTGTCGAGAAAGGGAAGTTCCAGCTGTGAGGCGACTTGCGAGAGGTGATTGGCACAACCGATGACCCTGAGATTTGGGCAGGGTGGATCGGCGAGTATTTTCAGCACCAATTCTGGACCAATCCCAGCAGGATCGCCTTGGGTGATGACAAGTGGGGATGGCATGTGTGCCTTTTAGTCTAAGTCCTCAGGAAGCCGGGCAAGAGCCATCATGGCGCGTGCCGGCGTGGCGGAGTGCAGCGTAATGAGAGTTCGGCCCTTTTCGTTATCCTTGCGGGAGCCGCCGTTGCCCATGGTGCTGATGGTGGCGACGTGGCCGATGGCATTGCCAAAAGTGTCGAGGACGGCGGAGCCGCTGGATCCGGGGGCCCAACGGGTGCTGACATTGAGCTTTAGCGCACCAAGAGCTTTGATGGAATTGGGATCGTCACCTCGTTGATCATTGTTCCAGTAGAAACGGTTCACCATACCTTGGGAAAAGTATTGACCCTGCTTGAGCGGGCGACTGAGGCAGAAGGCAGAATCCCCAGGAGCAATCTGGTCGTTGAGCGGAAGATGAGTGGTTTGGGCATCGATCTTGATGAGGGCACCGTCGATTTTTTTGTCATTGGCGAGAATTGAGGTGACCGGAAAAACCTTCCCGGAATGATCGACGGCAATGAGTCCGCCGTTGCGCATCTTTTTATTGTCCATGTTAATGACGTGAGCGCAGGTGCCGAGAACTCCATCGTTGGTGAGGGCATATCCGCCGGCGAGATTAATGTGCCAATTATCGCAGTTGTTGCAAAGGTAAGCCCAGCCAACTCGGAATCCGCTCGCCTTAGCGCGCTCGGCAACCTGAGTAGGCGTGAGTGCATTTTTCTGGGCAACAGGGAGCTCTAGCTTGATTGCTGCGGGAGACTTGATGAGTTCGCCAATAGTCTCAAGTCCCAGCAGCTTACCGTCTTGGAAGAGTTTCTCGGCTTGCTTCCTGATTCGCGCTTCCTCGGCGCGTATGCCATTACGAGATTGTTCAAAAATGGAAACCCCCGGGCCTTGGGCATACGCCGGGATGAACAGGGCAAGAGCGATGAGAATGATCTTCATTTAGAGTTTAAGCGTCGTGGGTTGGAAGAGTTGTGGGCAGGAATGAAATTCATTACCAGCAGGTTTGTGATTAAAGAAGAGCTGGCATATGAGGTGCATTGGAGATTGGGACATGATGGGTTTCCGTTTGTTGCCCTGCTATCATTGTCGATTGTGTGTGCGAAAAGGGCGGTTTTTTGGAGCCGTCCTTTTCTTATTTCAGCGGGGAGAGCCTTACCACTCGTAAAGGTTGATTCCTAGGTAGCTGAAGAAGCCATTATCGAGGTCCTCTTCGAAGATGGTGTTACCGTTTTTCTCGGCGCGTAATTCGTTGGCAAAGTTTGCTCCAGCCCAGGCGGTGAGCCAAATTCCACGCCTTAATTTGAAATCGATACCAAGTCCGGCATTGTAGCTGGCGAATCCATAATCAACTGCGTTTCCAGTATTATCCTCCACATTCCAGAGTCCGCCGGTCGGGAATCCGCCGCCCCGGATGATAAGACGGTCGCTGAGTTGGTGGGAAAGTGTGATTCGGGGACCGAGAATCGTGAAGGACCAGTCGTTGGTGGGTTGCCAGATGCAACCGAGGGCGGGAAGAACCATGGCATCACCAAAATTCCGCACTCGCGCGGCTCCGAAGTTGAGTGAAAAGGTGTCGGAGAATTTGTATTGTGTGCCAAGACGGGCCGAATAATCGAAATCATCGCTGCTCATGTCGTTAAAATCGGTAGCGATCTGACCGGAGACTTGGGCAAAGAAGGACCAGGGGGAGTTCGAGGAATCGTAAACGAGCGAAAAGGGGACGATGAGGTCGTGCAGATGAGATAAATCCGCCCCCGAGGAGCCCTCCCCCTCATTGATGCGAGTAAAGCGATAGTTCACTCCGTAAAAGAGTTTGAGTTCGTCGTTGATCGGTTTTCTTAGCCCGAATCCACCTTGAAGAGTGAGTTGCTCCCAGTTGAAGTTGTTCTCTCCACTTTCCTGTGAGGCTCCTCCGAAGAGGACTCCGAAGCGTCCAGGCATTGCAGTCATTGGGGAGCGATTTTCCGGCTCAGGATCAATTCTGGCGATTGCGAGTAAGGAGGAAGCCAGGAATATTGAAGAAACTTGAATCATCGCATTTTGATTATGGCCTGTATTTGAGAATGCGAAAGGGGGCTTCGTGAGCTTTAATAAGTTCAGTAAGAGATCAGGTGCGATAAAGGGCGAAAGATTCTGCTGAGGCTTAGCCAGTAGCTTTTTTAGCGTTGATTATTGAGCGCCCTCTTCGATCTTTGATGAAGATATTTCATGTAACGATCTCTTTCTTTGAGAGAGTCGTCGACGGCAGGATTGACGAAGGGATTATTTTTTCCATACCTCGTCCAAGGGCCGATTTTCGGGATCCTGGTATACTCGATGAAGCGCCAGTGAACGGTGGCCTTGTTACCTATACTGAGGTAGTCTCTAACAGCGGGGGAGATATCGATCCCCGCACCTTGGTTGTTTTTGTTCTTAGGGCGTTTGTTTCCGAAGACATATTGCCAATCATCGGTCACGAAAGGTCCGCAATCCTCCCATTGGGCGTAGCAGACTTTGCGGGTTTTCGCGCAATAAATCTGAACCCAACGCCCTTTGCAGGCGGATTCTCCAGGTTTGCGATTGATCCGATTCCACCAAGGGATCACGCGTGCTGCTTCCGGTTTGTGCATGTGATGGTTCAGGCAGTCGTTATAAGGGAGGGCGACGTAAAAAGGGTTTTGCCCCGGATTTAAACCGCGTGGAAGGTATCCGAGACGGGCCTTTGGGTCGGGGTTGTCGAAGCCTCCGTAGTTTTTCTGCCAGTTTACGTCCCACGAGGACTTGTTGTTTGGGGTCGGATTATTTTGTGTGGGCTTCTCTCCGATCCAAAAGATAGTCGCAGTAATCGACTTTCTCCAAGGGTATGAAGTGGTTTGTTGAAGCCTGAAGGGATTTTTGGGAGCGGGTACCACTGTGATCCTTGGCCCGTTCTGTCCTAAGAGCGGAAGAGCCAATAAAATTGCGGTAATGAATAATCTGAAGGTCACCTTGGGAATTCTTCGAAGATTTCCATATATTTTCAGTGATGAGTCAATCGTGGTCTGTGCTTGCAGGCGGGGCGCGGGCGCGTGAAAGTAGCTCCCGAACGAGATGCGCTGCTTTTACTCTTCTGAATTTTTCCTCGAACTGCCCAACGGACACCCTTTCCCGATGGACAAGTTCGAGGTGTCCAAGGATATGCTAGTGGGCAGTGGAATCGTGAAAGGAGAAGATATTATCGAAGTGAACGAGGCCGATAGCCACGTTCTGAGGCGGGTTCACGATCATGACTATCTTTCCAAGATCTACTACGGCCAATTGGACCGGAAAGAGCAGATACTTCTAGGACTTCCGGTGACCCCGAAACTTTATCATCGTAGCGCGACCGAAGTGGAAGCGACCCGTCAGGCTTGTCATGCCGCTCTGCAGGATGGCGTCGCAGCTGTTCTCGCTGGAGGAACCCACCATTCGTTCCAGAACCGTGGCGAGGGATATTGTGTTTTCAATGATGTCGCCATCGCGATTCGCGACCTGCAGGTCTATCGGCCTCGCATCAAAGTTATGGTTGTTGATACCGATGCCCACCAGGGAAACGGCACCAATAGTATTCTGGTGGATGATCCTAATGTGTTCACCTATTCGATCCACGTCGGGAAGCATTCCCCAAGTAGTAAGATCAATGGCTCGATGGATGTCGAGACCGTCCGCTATGTCGAAGGAGAGATGTATCTTAAGCAGCTTTTCAATACTCTCGCTGCTGCGCTGGATGTTTTTTCTCCGGATCTGGTCATTTGGATTGCCGGAGCTGATAATCACCGCAACGACCGAATGGGCCAGATGTTGCTAGATTTGAAAGACTTTATTCGGCGAGACGAGGTCATTCTCCGTGCTTTCATGGGCAATCGGATTCCGGTCGCGATTCTTTATGGCGGAGGCTATAACCGACAGCCAGAATACACGGCCAAAATCCACCGTAATACCATCGCAACCGCGGCTAAAGTGGCTCGTGAATTGGGAAGATGAGAAGTTTCGCAATTGTCGGAGCGGGAGCGGTCGGAAGTTACTATGGTGGAAGGTTGGCTGCTGCCGGGAACGAGGTGCATTTTTTACTGCGTTCGGACTACGACGTGGTGAACAAAAAAGGACTCGTTGTTGAGAGCATCGATGGCGATTTTCAATTACCCGAAGTGAGTTGTGCCACAACGTCCGAAGAGATTGGGCCCGTCGATGTGGTCATCGTGGCCTGGAAGGCGACCTCGAATCATTACTTTGAGGAAGTGATTCGGCCCATGCTTCATAAAGAGACTGCCATTGTGACTTTGCAAAATGGCCTCGGAAATACCGAGGCGCTGGGGGAACTCTTTGGAATCGAGCGAGTGCTTGGTGTGATGTGTTTTGTCTGCATTAACCGAATTGAGGCTGGACTGATTCGTCACACCGGAGGGGGAATGATCGCGATGGGTGAGGCCGTTCGAGGTGTGACTGATCGTCTTCGTGAATTGGTTACTGTTTTTCAGGAGGCCAATGTGGTCTGCGAAATGGCCGAGAATTTTGCGGAGGCTCAGTGGCGCAAGTTAGTTTGGAATATTCCTTTTAACGGTCTTTGTATCACGGAGGGAGGGATCGATACCGGCCAGCTTTTGGCGCAGCCCGATGGCAAGGATCGCGTGCGAGAACTTATGCTCGAAGTTACAAGTTCCGCTGCGTCCTTGGGCTTCGAGATTGAGAATGATTTCG
Source organism: Akkermansiaceae bacterium (assembly GCA_029242935.1). GTDB lineage: Bacteria > Verrucomicrobiota > Verrucomicrobiia > Verrucomicrobiales > Akkermansiaceae > SW10. The sequence goes on along the minus strand of JAQWSX010000040.1, from coordinate 50,166 downwards.
TGGAATTTCAAATTGAGCGGACCTATCCGATGAAAGATTATCGGCCTTCCAGCATGATCGATTTCGTCAATGGGTATCCTGTTGAAGTTGAGGCAATCTGGGGGGAACCCTTGCGCCGGGCGAAAGCTGCTGGAGCGTCTACGCCAAAGCTGGAAGAGCTCGATGCTCGGATTCGCGAGATGCTAGAGCAGCGCTAGGAAAGGTTGAGTTTCTTTCTCATGTGTTCGATGAGACCTTTAGCGCCGTCTTCGATCAAGTCTGCAACCAATTCAAATCCAGCATCGCCTCCGTAATAGGGATCAGGCACTTCATTGTGATCGTGTTGTGAACAGAAGTCCGTAAATCTTCGTAATTTATCCTGATTTTCTTTAATTTCAGACAACTTCATGACGTTTTGGTAATTCTCATTATCCATTGTCAGGATGAGGTCAAAAACTTCAAAATCCTGCAGGGTGAATTGACGGGCAGAGCCGGTGACTTCGTAGCCACGCCGACGAATTATTTTCGACATGCGGGCATCGGGATTGTTGCCTGAGTGAATCCCGATGGTGCCCGCGGAATCACAGTGAATTTGGTCGGAAAGTCCGGTTTCTTCGACCACTTGCCGAAAGATGTTCTCGCCGGCTGGTGAACGGCAGATATTTCCCATACAAACGAAGAGAATATTGTAACGGGCTTCCATATGAAAAAATGTTACGGTCCACCTCGTTGCATTAACAGACGAACAATCATGAGTGACTATGTTTTGGATCTATCAGGGATCCGCAAAACCTATCGGGGCGGCGTTGAAGCACTAAAAGGCATCGATCTACAAGTGCCGCGGGGCTGCATATACGGGCTTTTGGGCCCCAATGGGGCCGGGAAAAGTACGATCGTGAAGATTCTAACTACCCTGATTCGGCGATCCGGAGGTGATGGTACGATGTTGGGCAAGCCGATTGGGGATCGTGAGACTCTTCAGAAGGTGGGCTTGCTTCCGGAACACACCCAGTTCCCGCCCTACCTCACCGGCCGGCAGGTCATCGAATTCGCAGCTGGCCTGCAGAATGTGCCCTCGGCCTTGACTAGGGAGAGGACGGATGCGCTTTTGGCAAAAGTTTGGATGACGGAGTCGCAGCATCGGCAGATTAAGACCTACTCTAAGGGCATGAAGCAGAGGATCGGGATTGCACAGGCGCTTGTAAGTGACCCCAAAATCATCTTCCTGGATGAGCCTACTGATGGAGTTGACCCGGCGGGGCGGCGGGAATTCCGAAGCCTTGTCCGTGAACTTCGTGAGGAAGGACGCACTATTTTTATCAATACGCATATCCTTTCAGAGCTGGAGCCGATCGTTGACCGCGTGGCCATTATGGCGAATGGTGAAATCTTAGGAGAAGGGAAGCTTGATGAATTGCGAACCGAGAAGACCGGTTATGTCGTCGGCTTCGAAGGCCAACTTTCGGCGAAGAGCCTCTCGAAATTACAGGATGGAGACCTTGAGGTTGATGGCGGGAGTGTGAGGCTGCCTTCGACCAATGCCCTCGATGCCCAACCAGTGATTGATCTCATTCGTCAAGAAGGTCTTGTAATCACCGACGTTAGTTTGAAAAGCCAGTCTCTCGAGGACCTCTTCATTGGGCTGGTCGGTGGCGGGTCTTCGCCACCACCGGTGCCAGGTAATTCAGTTCAACCTCCAAGAATTCCCCAAGCATGAAACCATTTTTAACACTTCTTCTGGAGTCCTACCGCGGCTTGAAATCCGAGACTATTTTCTGGGTGACGGTTGGTTTGTCACTTTTAGTAGCGGTTCTCTTTCTCTCAATTGGATTTGATGAGAATGAGATCAGCTTCTTCTTTGGCGCGACAAACATTGAATTCGACTTCAGTGGCAGGGGAGGGAGATTAGTCCAAGAGATTGGCTACATCATGATCTTTACCAATCTTATTGCAGGTGGCTGGTTGACGTTCATCGCGATTATTCTGGCTCTTATCTCGTGTGCTTCAATTTTTCCGGATGCCATGAAGGAGGGCTCTGCAGGAATGTTAATGACAAAAGCCCCTTCACGTTTGCAGGTGTTTTTGGCGAAGCTGACCGGAAGCTTGTTCTTTGTTTTTATTCAGGTCGGATTGTTCGTCGTGATTGTCTTTGTGGCATTTCGCTGGCGACTCGGAGTCTGGAATTTTTCGGTCTTTTGGTATGTGCCTGCGGTCTTGTTGGTCTTTTTAAATCTCTACTCCTTCATGGTCCTGCTTGGTGTGCTGACGCGTTCAGTGATGACTTCTATCATGCTCACAATGCTGCTCTGGGGGATTTCGGCGGGTGTCGACTGGGCAATTACGTATCATGAATCAGCTTATCAACTCTCCCAGTATGTTGATGCTCCGACTGGAGAGATAGTGCCAGAAGAAGAGGTCGAATTTAGAATGCCGGAGATGGAAAAAGTTGAAGGAGATCCTCAAATTCTTAGCCAAATTGGCACTCTTAAAATAGTTCATTCATTCTTTCCCAAGAATTCTCCGATCATGGAATCGGCTGAGAAGAAGCTCGTTTTGGATGGAATGGCGGGAATGCTTGCTTCAGATGGGGGCGATGTTTCACAAAAACTCGAGGATGAAGGTGAACTTGATGACGCGATGGGCAAACTCACCGCAAATGATTCTACCTTTTATTCAATTGGGACCTCCTGCATTTTTGCCTTTGTAATGCTCAGTATCGCCGGTTGGTTATTCTGCCGAAAGGATCTTTAGTTACCTTTCCAAGGAGATTGGGTTGTGAACAATGCTAAAAGCAACGTCTCACCGCGTCGGTGAGCGCTGCTTTGTGGTCTGACCAGGTTGGCACGAACTCATGAGCGAGGTAGCCGGTGTATCCGGTTGCCTTGATCGTTTCGATGATAGCAGGGTAGTAAAGTTCCTGCGTGGTATCTAGTTCGTTACGACCGGGGCAGCCGGCGGTGTGGTAGTGCCCAAAGTATGAGGAATGCTGTTTGATGGTCGCCATCACGTTGCCTTCCATGATCTGCATATGGTAAATGTCGTAAAGTAACTTGAAATGGGTCGAACCCAGTTTCTCACAAAGAGCAACTCCCCAGTCGCTGTGATCGCACTGGTAGTCAGGGTGATCGACCTTTGAGTTGAGGAGCTCCATGATCAAGGTGACGCCGTGCTGATCAGCAAGATCAAGTAGAGGTTCAAGTCCTTGGGCGCAGTTTTCTAAGCCTTCCTCGTCGCTGAGACCTTCACGGTTTCCTGAGAAGGTGATCACATTTGGAATTCCGGCCTCGGCAGCTTTGGGGATGAGATCGCGATAGATCTTTAATAAAGTTCCATGGTGATCCGGGTTGTTGAAAGCTTTCTCAATACAGCCAAGGCCGCTTTCGTGTTCCGGAGCTGCGGTGACGGGGCAAATCAATCCGAGATCTGTGATGAGTGCGACTTCTTCGGGATGAAGGAGATCGATTCCCTCGATCCCGAGTTCCTGACACCAATCGGCAAGCTTGAGAAGCGGAGTGTCCTCGAAGCACCAGCGGCAGACAGAGTGTTTAAGGCTCATCTTTTTAAAGGTGATTTAACTGGGTTCAGGAGTAAAGGACCGTGTCTCGAATCGCATGAGAGCGGGAAGGAAGGTGAGGGGGATGTTTCCGGTAGGCCCGTTCCGGTTCTTAGCTAGAACCAATTCGGCCTCGCCGTCATCTTCGTCGCGATCCTCTTGGTTATCGGCGTAGTAAACTTTCCGGTAAAGAAGTCCCACCATGTCGGCGTCCTGCTCGATCGATCCCGATTCACGAAGGTCGGACATGCGGGGGACCCCGAGCGATGAGCCAGTTCGCCCCTCGGGTCCACGGTTGAGTTGGGCAAGTACGATGACAGGAACGTTGAGTTCTTTGGCGAGAGCTTTGAGACCGCCCGAGATTTCAGCGATTTCTCTTTCACGAGAATTCGAGGCCTGCTTTGAGGTTGATCTCATCAGCTGGAGGTAGTCGATCGCAATTACACTAATACCTTCGTCGCGGTGTTTACGCCGAGCTTTCGCGCGAAGGTCGTTGATGGAGATGCCAGCGGTGTCGTCAATGAAGAGCTTTGACTTAGCGACTTCCTCGGAGGAGTCCTTAATTCGCTTAAGATCAGCTTTGTTAGGCTGGTATCCTTTTGTGAGTTTTTGGAATTCGAAACGTGCTCGGGAAAAGACAAGACGTTGCACAATCTGCACTGTCGACATCTCGCAAGAAAATACCATCGCGGGCTTGTCCGAGGTGATGGCAATATGCTCGATAAGGTTCATCATGAACGAGGTCTTTCCCATCGAGGGGCGTGCCGCAATGACGAACATATCGGGCGCTTTTAAGCCGTTGATCATCTTATCGAGCTCGGTGTAACCCGTTGTCATCCCCGAGATCCCCCGGTCACCGGCTAAAAATTCCTGAAGGTAAACCATGACCTCGCTGACGGCCGTCTTTACATCCATCTCTTCGGTTGTTTCGCTAGCTTCTCGAATCTCGAGGACCTTTTGCTCTACGCTGTCGAGGAACTCCTGCACGTCTTCGGGATCATCGTAAGCTGTTGTGATGGATTCGGTACAAGATTTGATGATGTTGCGGAGAATGAACTTCTCTTTTACGATGGAGAGGTGCGAATCAAAGTGCGCCGCGGTGGGTGCGAAGGTGTAGATTTCAGTGATTGCGGAAGGTCCGCCGATCCCATCGAGGAGGTCGCGATCCATGAGATATTGCGATAGGGCAACTAACTCCACAGTCTTGCCTGATTCGAAGTGCTCCACGAGAACCTGAAAGAGTTTGCCATGAGACGGCATGTAAAAGTGGGCGGCGGTCAATTGTCCCTCGACGGCTCTGCCGATGTATTCCTCAGGATCCTGAATCATCGAGCTTAAGATGCTTTTTTCGGGGCCAATGGCATGAGGTGGAGGAGTCAGCTCATCACGCTGATCCTTTTTTCCATCTTGAAGTTTGGGGCCGTCCTTTTCTTCAAAGGGTGGTTTATCTTCCTTGATCGCCATGGTGAGACTTTGCCTCAAAAGCTAGAGGCTTGGCAATCTCGGCAACCTGTGAATAACCCTAGATCCCCGTGTTTACTGAGATGTCGTCCGAAATTTATTTTTAGACAGGAGCGCCTTGGTCTCTCCCAGAAGGAAGAGTGAGCCGGTCACCAGAGTGGTATGATCGACTGTAGCTTCCAATGCGGATGTAAGATCCGAGTGAACTACTGACTTAATTTTGACCCCGTGGCTTTCAGGAGATAGTCCACGTTGGGAATTTACGGGAACAAAGTGGAATGCTTCCGCAATTTCGGAAAGTTTGGAAAGAATTGCGTCAGTTGCTTTGTCTTCAACCGACCCAAAAATGATGGAGGCCTTTTTATCGGGGAATTCGGTCTTCCAGGTTTTCACGAGAGCTTCCGCTGCGTGTGGATTGTGGGCGGCATCAAGAATGAGAGTTTCGGTGATCCTTTCAAAGCGGCCGGGCCATTGAATGTGTTGGAGCGCGTGTTGAACAACATCGAAAGAGAGGTGAAGTCCAGCCGCCACAATTGCCTCGCAAGCAAGGGCCGCATTTCGTCTTTGGTGTTCACCAGGCAGTGATAGCGAGTAGCCCAACAAGGGTGCCTTGACGAAAGTAAGAGGGGCTTGAGTTTGGTTGGTAATTTGACGAATGGCTTTCTCGGCCTCCGGATCTTGAGGAGACGAGAGGATGGGTTTTCCCTTGATCGCGATTGCGGCTTTTTCTCGTGCGATTTCATCGAGAGTCGAGCCAAGCCACTTGGTGTGATCGAGTGAGATTGGGGTGAGAACGCAGACATCGGCGGGGATTGCGGTGGTGGCATCAAGCCTTCCACCCATGCCGGTTTCAAGAACGATGAGGTCGCAATCAGAGTCGCGAAAGTGCCGCATGCCAAGAGCGAGGGTGAGCTCGAAAAAGGTTGGGTGATGTTCCCAATCAGCCACAAGTTCGCGAAGCTCGGTGAGGAGGTGTGCGGTTTTTTCCTCCGTGATTTCGAGGCCATTGACGCATACGCGTTCACGATAGTCGATGAGGTGAGGCGAGGTAAAGAGGCCGCTGCGGAGGGCTAGGCCTTGGCCAAGAGCGTCAATCATCGCGCACGTTGAACCCTTTCCATTGGTCCCGGCGACATGGATGACCTTGGTACGGTGGGAGGGAAAGGCGAGGAATTCGCGCAGCAAGCGAGTTGGACCTTCGAGTCCCAGCTTGATTCCAAACGTTTGGGTTTCGTAAATCCAGTCTAGGGCTTCCTGATAGTTCACGGCATTAATACGGGGATCAGGCCCGATTTTTCGACGAACCGTTGATTGCGAGAGTGAAACCTTTGCGCGATGTCCTCACAAGGTGAAGGAAGCGATGGGGTGAGAGGTAAGAATTCTTTAGTTCTATTCGGATGGGCGTTCAGAGGGCTGTAGAGTGAAGTCATTTGGGCCGAAGGACCCCCATATCGATATTTCTGGTGTGCAAGGAATCCGAGCGCCGCCTCCGAGGAGGAAAGAAGTGACCGTCTTTGCATGCCGCGATCATCTTCGAATCCGGGAGCATCGCAAGAGATCTCTCCGAGAGTTGAGTTGGATGTTGGGAGTGGATTATGACCCCTATGCTTTCACAGGAACTCCTCTTAATGGGGGAATGTTTTATGCAATCGGCGGTGTCTTTTTACCCCCGGATGAGAGTAAGGACTGCGACATCGTTGACTCTGCCATCTTCTTTTAAGACTCTGGCGCATTCGTGTGCTGTCGCTCCAGTAGTGAAAACATCGTCGATGATGATCACCTTTCTCTTGGTAATGATGGGAGCGTATTTCTTTTTGATTCGAAAGGCCTCACGGAGGTTTGAGAGCCGTTGCTTTCTGTTCAGCTTGGTTTGGGTGTTTGTCGGGCGGACCCGCTTGATGGCTTCGATGGTTTCATGGCCGCTGAGCCTAGAAAGTTCTCGGCTCAGCTCATAGGCTTGGTTGCCTTGTCGCCATTGTTGCCTTCGCCAGAAAAGAGGGACAGGGACCAAAATAGCACCATTGAATTCGGCAAAGCGAGGGTCTTCCTCAAGGGTCTCTTTTAGAAATATCGCCAATTCGCGTGCGAGAAAAAACTGCCTTTGATACTTGAGCCCGTGAACGAGGCGAAATGAGAGGGCTAATCCCTTGAGTGATGCTCGGGCAAAGGCAAAATCAGCTTTCAAACCAGAGCAGTTTTGACAACAAAACTCATCACTAATGTTGCCATCGAAGGGCTCGCCGCATTTCTCGCAAAATGGTGAAACAATTCTTGGGAGGTCATTCCGGCAATCTTCGCAAAGAGAATATCCATGTGTGAGCGAGACTTGGCAAAGCTCGCAAACCGCCGGATAGAGGAGGTCAAGAAAGCGGCCGAAGATTCCGACGGCGTTGCTATCTCTTTTCGACATTTTTTATCCGATACGCGTTGACCATAATTTTGACCTAAGTCTAGACCAGATCATTGGACAAAGCTAGTAGAGGTTGATACTGGTTTTAACGTTTCGGAGGTAATCTAGGATCGGGTTTCAATGAGGGAAAAATTTCAAAGTTGGTTTTTGAATAAAAGTGAGAAGACTAGTGGCATGACGAAACATCAATGGCGGGGAGAAGATGGCGATGAAATACGCTATTGGAGAGCCAATTATCATGGTGGTCGTTTTGAGCTTTATACCAAAACCGATGATGACGATCGGTGGAAGAAACTTGATCCGCCGTCGAAGGAGAACTGGGAAGCTCTTCGAGACGTTCTGTGGCGAAAGTATCAGCGGAAGCGCTGTTCATGGAATTTGATCGCTAAGGTCGACAAAATGCTGGGCAAGCTCAATGAAAGACCAGGTGAATAGGTGGATCTCGGCGGATCATGCTCATTGCTGGCATCCTTTTACGGACCAGGAAAGCTGGGAGAGTGATGTGCCGGTGGTGATTTGCCGGGGCGAGGGAAGTTGGCTTTTTGATTTTGAGGGAAAGCGTTATCTCGATGCCAATTCCAGTATTTGGACTAACATTCACGGCCATAGCCACCCCGTGATTGTTAAAGCAATTCAGGATCAAGCCGCCACACTCTGCCATAGTTCTTACTTGGGATTGGCAAATAACAAAGCAAGTGAGTTGGCTGAAAAACTTTGCTCTTTTTTCCCGGATAGTTTGGAACGGTGCTTCTTTTCAGACGATGGTTCAACAGCGCTGGAAGTGGCTTTTAAAATGTCTCTGCAATGGCGGCAGCAGAACGGACAAAAAGAACGGACGGGGATTATCGCGTTTGAGAATGCCTACCACGGCGACACTCTGGGCGCGGCTTCGGTGGGTGGGGTTTCGAGATTTATCAAGGGATATGGAGAAACGGGATTGGATGTTTATCGCGTTGGTTCTGTGGAAGATTTACTGAGTCTGCCGGAGGTTGTTGTTGAGGCGGCTTCTGCAGTTGTGATCGAACCGTTGATTCAGGGAGTGAATCAAATGCGTCCGTGGCCAAAAGGAATGTTGGCTGAGCTGAGCGCTTGGGCGACACAGCATGGTATCCACTTGATTCTTGATGAGGTGATGACTGGATTTGGTCGAACCGGTGAGATGTTTGCCTGTCAGAATGAAAAGGTCATTCCTGATTTCCTCTGTCTCGCAAAGGGCTTAACCGGTGGGACGATGCCTCTGGCCGCGACCCTGACAAAATGTGAAATCTATGAGGGTTTTAAAGGTCCGGATCGAACCTTTTTCTATGGTCATAGTTATACCGGGAATGCCTTGGGTTGCTCGGTTGCCCTCGCTAATTTATCGATTTTTGAATCCGAAAATACTTTAGCGGGAATTGAAGAAAAGGGAGCCTATCTCGAAAGAGAGCTTACTAATATCCCGAGGATCCAAGAGGTCCGTCGGGTTGGGCTCATTCTCGGATTTGAGGTGGGCGAAGGTGGACAGGAATTTTGTCTGAAGCTCCGGGAGCGTGGTGTGCTGACGCGACCGATTCTGAACACGATTGTCATCATGCCGCCGCTCTCGGTGACCATGGATGAGCTGAAGTTCTTGATAAAAGCGATCAAGTTAGAGTGCTAATTGCGCGCGTGGCAAGCTGAAGAGGCAAGAAACCTTGCGGTTTAATCAGCGCAGTCAAAGTTAGGTGCCTCAAGTTGTTTAGATTGTTTTTTGATCAATCCTTCTGGTCCGAACAGCCAGGCAAGGAGGAAAAGAAAGCCAGCAGTGGTGGCCATCATTCCTGAACTTGTTGTGTCGGGGAATCCGAGTAGGGGAGGGAGATGAGATGCTATTTGTCCGAGGACAGCTGATAGGACAGCGAGAATGAGACTGACGATGATCAAGGAAGGGAGATTTCGTGTGAGGAGAAAGGCCGTTGCAGGTGGAACAATAAGCATGGCGATGACAATGATGGAGCCCACGGCCTCAAAGGCTGCGACAGTCGTAACGGCGACCATGGTCATGAGCAGGTAGTGCATCAGTTGAGGGCGGAAGCCTTGGGCCTCGGCAAGGCCGGGATCAAAGGCGGCGAGTTTAAATTCTTTGTAGAAAAGGACAATGATCAAGGCGTTGAAGATGAGAGTTGCCCCAATGATCAGAGCGGCACGGGGAACCGCCAAGAATGATCTCTCGTTCTCAAAGAGAGTGACCATGTTGAGAGGGGTGTATTCAAGGGCACCATAGAGAACACAACCGGCATCGAGATCAACGTGGTCAGCAGCTTTGCGGATGAGGACAAGTCCGATTGCAAAGAGGGTAGTAAAGACAATGCCCATGGCTGCGCCACGTTCGACTTTGCCAAAGCGGATGATCCACTGGGTAAAGAGAGCGGTTAGAATGCCGGCGATGGCTGCACCGAGAAACATCCAGATGTTGGCACGGGACTCTGAGATTAGGAAGGCGATGGCGAGTCCCGGGAGGACGGCGTGGCTGATGGCGTCGCCCATCATGCTCATGCGACGAAGAAGAAGAAAGATGCCTGGGAGAGCACACGCCATTGCACACAATCCCCCGACGAGGATGATGTAAAAGTCGTTTGCGTTCCAAGACACAGTGATGAGGGTGTTGAGCTTAGAAGCGTTGGGTGAATCCGGTGAAGAAGCCGAAATCTTCCGAGTCGCTGTTCAGTCCGACTTGGACGCCGGCGTCGAGGATGAGATCTTCGCTGATCTCGTAGGTGAGCCCGCCGGAGTAATAGGATTCGTAGCGGTCCTCGGCGATGACGCCGATGTATTCGGAGTAGCCTCCGAGATTCCCGATTATGGGGTAGCCAAGGGCGGCGGTGAATAGGAACTCTGTTTCGCTTCCGATACCGTCATTGACGAAGTCGAGCTGGCCTTGGAGACCTAAGCTAACATCATCGGTAAGATCGCTTGCCCAAGGGACGATGATACCACCCTGCCATTCGTCGCTGCGGGTGGGGGCAGTGAGATAGGGCATGATGGCGAGAGCGGAATCGCCGCCGTCGTTACCCCAAAGGTTGTATTTGAGGCGAATGGAAAGGTCGCCGAAGGTGGTCCAATCGCCAAGAGCTTCGGAGCGAATGTCAATGACACCCTGTAGGTCGATATTGTGAGTGAGTCCGGCTTTCATGTTGATCTGGCCATAGGTGAAGGTTTCGATGCCCTGGTCTCGTCGATAGTCGAAGAGTGAAGCCTCGATTTGGTAGCGACCGGCATCGACCGTGATGGGCGATTCGGTGATGTCGGGGCGGTCGGGAGAGAGGCCGCGGAGGAGATTGTTAGGGGTGGGGTTGAAGAGGTGGTATTGGCTTTTGTCGGAAGATGGGCTCGCTGGGATACCGTCCAAAGCACGGACCAGCCCGCCTTTTGAGCTGGCTAAGATGCTGAGAATGTGAATCTGATCTACCGTTTTAATGAAGGCTTGGTTTGTTCGGCTTACACTCGATTCGCTTGAAGGGAGATTGAGATCTGATAGAATATAGGCAATCTCTTGCTCATCTGCGATTAGAGAACCAATGAGGCCGATGGTAAGGATGGATGGTGTTTTCATTTTTTATTGCGGAGAGATTTAAGTGGTGGGCTCAGACTGAAGTCCAAGTTCCGTGGGTTCGATGGTGTGAGGAGAATCGATGGTGGGCTTGGAGAGGTCGAGTTCGGCTTCAAGTTGGTGAACGATTTCGGCACCGAGAAGGTGCTCCACCATATCGGCATCGCGGTCGACGTGGCTCGGTGCGATGTCGGCGTATTTGATGAGGTAGAGTTCCCAGAGTCGGTGGTTCCTAGTAATGCGGGAGGCTTCGCCAAATCCAGATTCGGAAAGCCGAAGTTCGCCTGATGGCTGGCGTTCGATGTGATCTTCTGACCGTGCTTGGCGAATAAGAGTAAGGAGTTCTCCCTTCGACCAGAAGCGGTGTTTGCGAAGAAGTTCCATTGAAATAGGAAGATTCTTGAGTGGTTTGTTTTTTTGAGAATTTTCGAGAATTTCGTAGGTGGATCGGAGCAAGTGCTGTCGGCCGACTTTGCGCTTCAGTTGGAGGTGGCGTAGGTAGCGAGGAAGGACTCCACGGGCGGTTCCGAAAATCATGCTGAAGAGGAAAATGATGGCGGCGGAAATAACAATGATTGCTCCGGCCGGGAGGTTTGAATAGAGGGCCGAAATCGAAACTCCAAGCCAGCCGGAGATGGCACCGATGGTTGCTGAAAGGAGAAGCATCCAACCGAGTCGATTAGTCCAGAAGCGGGCCGCGGTAGGTGGTGTGATGAGAAACGCGATGATGAGGATCAGCCCGACCGCTTGGAGTCCCACAACTGTGACTGAGGTGACGAGTGCCATCAAAATGATATCGAGCCATAGAGTGGGCCACCCTTGCACCGAGGCAAAACTGGCATCGAAGCATAAAAGGGTAAGTTCCTTGAGAATAGCGATCGTGACGGCAGTGGTGACGACGAGAATGACGGTGATGAGGATAAAGTCGGACCAAACCATGGACGCGGTTTTTCCGTAAATAAAGCCATCGAGTCCGGCGGCGCTTTGGCCCGGGATTCGTTCCACCATTTTAAGGATGGCGACTCCGAGACCAAAGAAAACGGAGAGAACGATACCCATGGCGGCATCATCTTTGAGCCTGGTCGTTTTTCGGATGGCAAGGACGAGTAGAACACCCAGTAGGCCGGTGATGGTGGCTCCGACAAGAAGACCGGGCAGGTTTTTTCCACTGAAGCCCATGATGGACATGACAGCAAAGGCGATGCCGATACCGGGTAGAGTTGCGTGAGAAAGGGCGTCGCCAAGCAGAGATTGTTTTCGTAAGAGGAGGAAACTGCCAACGAGACCGGCGGTGGCTCCAAGAAAGGCTACTCCAAGAACCGGCAGGCGCGTATTATGCTGCTCAAGGAGTAGAGTTTCTCTAAGGAGTTCCCAAGTCATGGTTTTTTCCTTTTATGGGTGTCCGACGTTCTTGAGAGCCTGTGCAACATCGTCAAGAAGGTTGAGTTTGCCTCCGTATGTTTTTTGGAGGTTCTCGCGCGTGAAGGTCTCACTGGTAGGGCCGCTTGCCACGACCCGCATATTAAGAAGCACAAGATAGTCGAAGTATCGTGAGACGGTGGCGAGGTCGTGGTGCACGCAGAGGACCGTTTTTCCTTGTGCGTTGAGTTCTTGAAGAAGTTCGATGATGGCTTGTTCAGTGGCGGCATCGACTGCGGAGAAAGGTTCATCCATAAAGTAAATTTCAGCTTCCTGAACGAGGGCTCGTGCGAGAAAGACGCGTTGCTGTTGTCCTCCCGAGAGTTGTGAGATTTGCCGCTTGGCAAGGTGGCCGATACCAACTTTTTCGAGGGCTTCAAGGGCTTGCTGTCTTTGTGGTCTGGTGATTCGTTTGAACCATCCAAGTTTTCGATAGGTGCCCATTGTGACGACATCGAGCGCGCTGACGGGGAAGTCCCAATCGACACTTTCCCGTTGAGGGACGTAGGCGATCAGGTCACGCTGATCTGCGTAAGGTTTTCCGTAAATCAATACCTCCCCGGAGGTTTTTGGAATCAGTTCGAGACAAGCTTTAAGCAGAGTGGATTTTCCGGCTCCGTTTGGTCCAACAATTCCAGAAAGAGTTCCCTCTGGTATGTTCAGCTCGACGTCCCAAAGGACGGGCTTGCGGTGATACGCGACGGTGAGGTCGTGGACCGCGAGGGGTAACTCTGGCGGGTGTTCGGGGCGCATTTAGTCTTGGAGTTTGTTCTGGAAGCCACCTTCGGGGGCGCTGCCACCCAGGCCATTCACGATGGTCGTGATGTTGTGGTCCATCATGCCGATGTAGGTGCCTTGGTAGGTGCCGGCGGGACCCATGGCATCAGAGAAAAGCTCGCCGCCGATTTTTACGGCATGATCTTTTTCTGCTGCCCCTTCGATCACTGCTTTGACAGACTTATCAGGGACTGAAGATTCAACGAAGATCGCAGGGATCTTGTTTTCAACAAGGTAGCTGACAAGTTCATTGATGTCCTTGGTTCCGGCTTCGGAATCAGTTGAGATTCCCTGAATGCCACGCACTTCAATCCCGTATGCACGCCCGAGGTATGAGAATGCATCATGTGCGGTGACGAGGACCCGCTGCTTTTCAGGAATGGTTGGGAATACCATGAGGGCATAGGTGTGGAGATCGTTGAGATTTTTCTGATATTCCTCGCGTTGCTTTTGGTATTGGTCGCCATTGTCGGGATCGAAAGCTGCTAGCTCATCGCCGATTTTTCTAGCGACTTTGGACCAGATAGAGACGTCCATCCAAAGATGTGGATCGGGGAATCCTAAATCAATAACTTGAACATCAATTCCTTCCGCTACTGCTGAAACAGGATTGCCCTGATCTGCCCTGCTTTTGAGAATGGTTCCCATTTTCCCTTCAAGAAAAAGCCCGTTATAGAGAACGAGTCCGGCTTTCTGTATCTTGTCGATCTCAGACTTGCTGGGCTGGTGCATGTGCGGGTCAATGCCTTCACCGATTAGATTGATGACCTCTAGCTTATCTCCTGCGATTTGGCGGGTCACATCGGCAATCATACCAACCGTTGTAACAATACTGCCATCTGTTTTGGCGGCTTCCTGTTTATCTGTACAGGAACTAAAATACAGGAATGGAACTAGGAGCAGCAACCTTCTCATAGGTTTAAACTGACAGGAAGACTTTGATGAGTCAAAGTCAAAAATTTGATGATTCATATTAAAGGTGATCTTTTCTGGGGGTTAGGCCTAAAAAAGCCCCGTAACCCTATGGTTACGGGGCTTTTTGAAGTGGATTGGACCTAGCCGACGTAGGACAAGGAGGTGGCGGTCGCTTCGATCTTGTCGTTGTTGTCGAGGAGTTCTTTGATGGGGTCGTATTTACCAGCGAGCAGCGCTTGGCGGGCTGAGGCAGGCATATTAACTGAAAAGGAAAGATCGCCGGCGGTGACTGTCATGGTATCGAGATCAATCGAGACCTGAAGCGTTGGGTTTTCAGCACAAGCCGCTTTGAGGGCGTCGATATTTTCGCGGTTGGAACTGACGCACGGAAGTCCGAGTGTCGTTGAATTCCCGTAAAAGATTTCAGCAAAAGACTCGGCGATGATCGCGCTGAAGCCATATTTAGTGAGAGACTGAGGCGCGTGTTCCCGGGAGGAACCGCACCCAAAGTTGATGCCAGCAACGAGGATGGAGGCGCTGTTGAAGCGCTCGTCATTGAGAGGGTGATCGGTCTTTTCGCCTGATTCTGGATCAAAGCGGACGTCATAGAACGCGTATTCTCCGAGTCCATCAAAAGTGACACACTTCATGAAGCGTGCGGGGATGATGCGGTCCGTATCGATGTCAGCGCCCGGGATAGGAACGGCGGTCCCGGAAACTTGTGTTATTGGTGCGATAGCCATGGTTATAACTGGTTTATTCGTCTTCTAGTTCTCCGCGGGCGGCCCTGCGCTCCAGGATTTTTGTGAGGGCATTCTGGAATGAGCCGACGTGTTTCTGAGCCAACTGCTGGCTAAAAACCATTATCTCGCCCGTGATTGTGGGCATAACCTCAAGAGATTTTTGGCCCGTTGGAGTTTTGTAAAAGCTTATGAGTGCGGTGATCTCGTCATCGGTGAAGGTCTTCTCATAAATAGCTTTCGTCTTGATTTTTAGCTGTGGATCACTGGCGACCTTGCTCATGTAGGCGAGGAAGGCGTCCTTAACTTCACCCATTTCTTCTTTATTGAGATCTTGTCCGGCGAGACTCTGTTCAACCATGACAAACCCGGCTTCACCGCCGTCAATCACGGTTTGCTCGAACTTCATGATTTTAAGAAGCTCATCAATCGGGGCGAGCGTGGCAGGTTCCTGAGCAGATGCTGGAAGGAATAGCAGGGTAAAGGCGAGGAAGAGAATAGATTTCATCTGATAGGTTGAATTAATTTTAGGCGGCCGAGTCGTCGCTGACGTCGAAAGTTTCACGGGCGTCAGCGATGCGTCCTTCGACAGCAGCCGCGGCGACCATGATGGGCGACATAAGGACAGTACGACCGATGGGAGATCCCTGCCGACCTTTAAAATTTCGGTTGGATGATGAGGCGCAGATTTGATCGCCGACGAGCTTGTCTGGATTCATGGCGAGGCACATGGAGCAACCAGCGGCGCGCCATTCAAATCCAGCTTCTTCAAAGATTTTGTCGAGACCCTCTTTTTCACATTGAATCGCGGTGATTTGTGAACCAGGAACCGCAATCGCTTTGACTCCGTTCGCAACCTTGTGGCCTTTAAGTAATTTGGCAGCTTCGCGGAAATCGGAAAGGCGACCGTTGGTGCAGGAACCGATGAAGGCGACGTCGATAGGAATACCTTTAATAGGAGTTCCGGCAGGTAGTTTCATGTAGGCAAGAGCTTCCTCGATGACGGCCTTTTCGTCAGGATCCGCGGCAGCAGGGTCAGGAATAGACTCACCGATTGAGATGCCGTGATCCGGAGAGATTCCCCAAGTGACAGTCGGCTCGATGTCTTCCGCATTGATACAAATAATGTCGTCGAATTCGGCGTCAGCATCGGTGGCAAATGATTTCCATTCGTCGACGGATTTGTCCCAATCATCGCCTGTGGGTGAGTAGGGACGGCCTTTTAGGAACTCAAAGGTAGTCTCGTCAGGATTGACATAACCGCAGCGTGCTCCGCCTTCGATGGCCATATTACAGACGGTCATGCGCTCCTCCATGGAGAAGTTGTCGAAAGTGGTGCCTGAGTATTCGTAGGCATATCCGATGCCGCCTTTGGCTCCGAGCATGCGGATGATGTGGAGGGTGACGTCCTTGGCGTAAACTCCTGGACGGAGTTTACCGTTTACTTCGATCTTGCGGACTTTGAGGGATTCCATGGCCATGGTTTGGGTGGCCAAAACGTCGCGAACTTGTGTAGTGCCAATGCCAAAGGCAATGGCTCCGAATGCTCCATGGGTTGCGGTGTGGGAGTCACCACAAGCAATGGTTGATCCAGGTTGGGTGATTCCTTGCTCAGGTCCGACCACGTGCACGATACCTTGCTTGCCTGACTTGAGATCAAAATAGGTCACGCCGAAGTCATCGCAGTTTTTACGAATGGCATCGATCATGGCCGCTGCGAGAGGGTCGGCGGGTTCGTCCTGATTAATGGTTGGGACGATGTGGTCGATGGTGGCGAAAGTCCGTGAGGGGTATTTTACGGTTAGGCCTAGATTGCGGAGCATTCCGAAAGCCTGCGGACTCGTGACTTCGTGAATAAGGTGTGTTCCAATGAAGAGTTGTGTGCGTCCATCGCTCAAGGTTCCCACTGTGTGAGCATCCCAAACTTTCTGATAAAGAGTCTTTCCCATGGCAAAACCGCGATTTGTTCGCGAGGCGGGGAAGATGTACGGAATCCCCTTTGAAAGCAAGCATCTCGGGAGTTTCTAGCTAACGATCGCACCTCCGGCCGCTGCAATGAGTACGAGGGCCCAGACCGGGATGATTTTTTTGCGAAGAATCAGGAAGAGAATGGCGACGTAAGTGGCATCGATCCAGCCGGTCAAGATGGTGGGATCGGTGGCCATACGAAGGAGGGCGACTCCGAGTATACCCACAACTCCAGCGTTGGCTCCGTTGACTGCGCGCTGCGCCCAACGTTTGCCGCGAAGACGACCCCAGATTTTCATAGTGCCTCCGAGCAGGAGCATTCCGGGAAGGAAAACTGCAATAAGCGCGGATCCCGCACCGAGCCAAGGATTGCTAAAGATGTTCGCTTTCACCCCAAGGAATGCGGCGAAGGTGAAGACCGGACCAGGGACTCCTTGGGTTGCACCGTAGCCTCCGAGGAAAACCTCTTTTTTCATGAAACCTCCGTCGACCATGCTTTCTTGCAGAAGTGGAAGGACGACGTGGCCTCCGCCAAAGACGAGAGATCCGGCGCGGTAAATTCCTGCGAGCGGACTATTGTTGCCGATCGAAATGAATAGGAGAATAAAGAAGACGAGCAGTGCTCCCCAGCCGAGTAGACCTCGACCAGCGGTTTTCTGCTTTTCAATCTTCTCACCGGCCGAGAGGGTAAAAATTCCGATAATCCCGGAAATTGAGATCATGAGAACCGTAATCCAAGGAGCCGAAAAAAACCACAGGACGACAAGGACTAGAAGCGCAATCGCAAAACGACGAAGATCTGGAGTGAGGCTTTTACGCATCCCAACCCACGCTCCAGCGACCACAGCGAGAGCGACCAACTGAAGGCCGCAAAGCGCGCCTTGAGCATAATTACTCGAGAGATCGCCGATTCCAAGAGCGACGAGAACGAGCACCAATGCGGAAGGTAGGGTAAAGCCCACCCAAGCCGCGAAGCCGCCAGCTAGTCCGGCTCGTTCATAACCGATGGCAGCTCCGAGTTGACTACTTCCCGGGCCTGGAATGAATTGGGTGAGGGACATGATTTCGGCGAAGCGGGCCTCAGTGATCCATTTGCGTTGGGCGACGTATTCTTCGCGAAAATAACTCAGGTGGGCCACTGGTCCTCCAAACGAAGTGAGGCCCAGCCGCAGGGCGACGAAAAAGCATTCGATTACGGAACTCACTGAGGGTTTAGCAGATCACAGGACGAATGGCTGTCAATGGCAAGCTTCAGACAGTCACGCATTTTTGATCTCGCGAAGTTCTTTGCGCTGAGGGAATATTTTGCCGTGAACTCTCGCATCGCGCTGAACTGCTTTTTGTTCACTTTGGTATCTTGTGGATGGGATTCGGAATCACAGCCTTTTGAGGTAGAGTCTTTGCCAAAGGTGAACCAATTTTCTAGAGAAAGGCATCAGGCGAAGGTTGAGAGTGCGACTGAGCTCCGCAAAAAGAAGGCGTTTTCTGGTCGAGTAACCTTTCGAGGTTTAACGAGTTTGCAACTCTCTCAGATTCGGATCATCCCGGAAAGCGGGAGCTGTTTAATTGAGCCTAACAATAAAAGTTATAATCAAGTTGACGGGCTTTGGGTAATGGCAGCCAAGGCTAACGAATGGTTTAAGATTCCGGACTACAGTGAAGCTTGGGTGGGTGAGGAACCTTCCGAGTTTGAAGGGACCGCTCACCTTGGATCTTTAAAAATCTATTATCGAAGCAGTCCTGTCCTACGCGTAGTAGGTGCAATGAGGCACGGGCTCAAAAATCCAGTCTGGGTAACTAATGCCGGAGCGACTATGAGCCCGGTCCCATCTCCCTGGGAAACCACACGCTAATCATTCCATTATGAAGATTTTTCTTTTTGTATTATTTTTGCCCCTTACGGGGTATTCAGATCTCCGTCTCAATCAAATTCAAATGGTAGGGACACACAATTCCTACCACGTTGCGCCGACGCCAGCGCAAATGAAATTTCTCGGGATGTTTAGTAAAGAAGCTACTACGGCTTGGAATTATACCCGTAAGTCTTTGAATAAGCAGCTCGAGAATGGCTTGCGGCATTTCGAACTCGATGTTTACGCCGATCCCGAAGGTGGTCTTTTTTCGAATTCGAATGATCTGTTGGATAGCCCAATGAAGAAAACCGGTATGAAAGTTCTGCATGTGCCGAAGCTCGATGCGAGATCGGTTCATCCTACATTTAAGGGTGCGCTTGATTCGGTAAAGAAGTGGTCGGACAGAAATCCAAACCATTTACCGGTGATGATTTTGGTGGAATTGAAGGATCGTGCTGAAAACCCTCTGGGTCCGAAGCCGGTCAAGTTTGACCGTGCGCAGATGGAGGCGCTAGAGAAAGAAATTCTTTCGGTGCTGAAACTGGGACGTATCATCACCCCCGATTTTGTAAGAGGGGATAAAGCAAACCTGCGGGATACAATCAGTCAAAAAGGTTGGCCGATGTTGGAAAAATGTCGGGGGATGATTATGTTTTGTCTCGATAACGAGGGTAGTCATCGTGAGGAATATCTTAAGGGGAATCCGACTCTGGAAGAGCGGCTTCTGTTTGTAAGTGTGGGGCTAGATCACCCGGCGGCAGCTTGGATGAAGCGAAATGACCCGATTGGTGGTTTCCAAGAAATTCAGCAATTGGTTAAGGCGGGTTTCATGGTTCGAACCCGAGCTGATGCCAATACGGTGGAGGCTCGTGCCAATGACAGGGCCCGTTCGATTAAGGCGCTGGAGAGTGGCGCGCAGTTTGTAAGTAGCGATTTTCCTGACAAAGTCCCCCAAATCAGCGAATACGAGGTGAGGTTACCTGATCGTGCGGTAGCTCGTGCAAATCCGGTATCGGCACCGGGCCAGAAAGGGAGAGCAGTCAAGTAGGGTGGTTCTTGAAGATCTGATCAAACGTGTTCATTCTCCGGCGTGCAGAACCGTTTTTACCAAGCCTTTGATACCGAACGAGCTTCGGGCTATAAAACTTCTGATGACTTCCGCTCGCCGTTCCAGATCGACCGGGATCGGGTTTTGCACACACCGGCTTTTCGGAGGCTGCAAAGTAAAACTCAGGTCTTTTGGAGCGGAGAGTACGATTTTTACCGTACTCGATTGACTCATTCACTGGAAGTTGCGCAGATTGGTAAGTCGATCTGTCACTGGCTAAAGCATTCGAGTGATTTTTTGGGTAATGACTTTTTTGTTGATAAAGACTTAGTTGAAGCGATCTGCCTTTCCCATGATCTGGGACATCCACCTTTTGGTCACGCCGGTGAACGGTCGCTTAATCATTTCATGGCAAGCTATGGTGGATTCGAGGGAAATGCTCAGACGCTGCGACTGCTCACTCAAAGAATCTTTTCGCAAAGCCGAAAGGGAATGGATCCGTCGCGAGCTTTTCTGGACGGGGTTTTAAAATACAAATCACTCTGGCGCGAGTTGAGGGCGATAAAAGGGAAGTTGCCGAAGAATCACTTCCTTTATGATTCACAAAGGGAGGAACTGAATTGGGCGATGGGTGAGAATGATTTCCCGGCTGAACTGCCACCGGGTGACGAGAGGGATAGTTTTAAATCCATCGAATGTCAGATCATGGACTGGGCGGATGATACGGCCTATTCGTTGAATGATCTGGCCGACTCGGTGAAGGCAGGATTCCTTACGGTCGAGCGGATCGAACGATGGGCCGCCAGACAAGGGCATAAAACTTCCGAAGCTTCTACCTTGGGAGCTCTGCTTAAGGCGATTCGCGGGCAGCGCATCGAGCTCTTTGTCGGGAAGCGTATTGGGAAATACATTCAATCGACCACATTGGTTTCAGCTACCAATTTTCTGAGTGCGACCAGTCATCGTTATTCTCTGGAATTAATCGTCGATGATGGTGTTCGGGAGGAGTGTGAACTCTTCAAAAGTTTAGCCTATGAAGTGGTATTCCTTTCACCGCAGCTCAAACAACTCGAGCATAAAGGCAGCTATATGCTTCGCCGTCTCTGGGAGGTGATGGAAAAACGCTATGTGCTTGGTGAGAGTATCGATGGGCAGGATTTCGCGCTATTACCAGAGGCTGATGGTGTCGAGATTACCGAAGCCGAAACTCCTGAAAAGAAGGCGCGTCTTGTCTGCGATTTTCTTGCTGGAATGACTGATGGTTATGCAGCGAGAACCTTCCGGCGACTTTTTGAGCCCGGGTTTGGGAGTATCGGTGATCTTGTTGGATAAATGCGTCTGGATCGATTGGTTGCCAAATGGGCCGGGACTGGAAAGCGCCGGACTCGCGAGTTGTTTGAGTCTGGAAGAGTCATCATAAATGGACAGGTTGGTGGAGATGGGAAAATCTTGGTCGGTCGGTTCGATCAGGTTCAGGTTGACGGGGTGATCGTCCAAGACGAGATTCCTCGATATGTCATGCTTCACAAGCCGGTGGGTATCGTGAGTGCTACCACCGATACAGAGCACCGAACTGTTGTTGATTTGATTGAGGAGGATTGGGCACCTCAACTCCATCTGGCTGGCAGGCTAGATCGCTTTACTTCGGGCTTGGTGATTCTTACCAATGATGGTCGCTATTCTGAATCACTGACCGATCCTTCACGAAAGGTAGGGAAGCGCTATTTGGTCGAGGTTGATGGAGAGATCAGGCCTGAGGTAATTTCGGCCTTTGAGGCTGGAATGTGGTTCGCCAAGGAAAAGGTGACCACCGCACCAGCGGTGGTCGACATGCAACGGACGACCCAATGCCAACTCACAATTTTTGAGGGAAAGCACCACCAGGTGAAGAGGATGTTTGCAAAATTCCAACTGAGAGTGATTGCTCTTCATCGCGAAGCGATAGGTGATTTGGAGCTACCGGATGAACTTGGGGAGGGGGAGTGGATTGAGTATTCGCCTTCGTAGGTCAGGCTTATCGCATACCCGAATTGGGGTAAGGTTTTCGAGGGTTGTGACTTGATGATAGGTTCGGTGACTCTAGGTTTCATCCATGAACTTGAGACATGCCTTTCTAACCTTATTGGTTTTCATTCCCTTTGATCTGTTGGCAGCGGATGATCCATTGGCTGGAATTACGAAAGGCCTTTTTAATGGAAAGCGTCCGGTGGACGCTGTCCAGTTGGTTGGTGAGCGAGGGCATATCTTGGTTCCTGAGTCTGAAAAGGTGAAGAATCAGTGGATGTTTCACAGTGGTGTGCTGACCGCTTCTCCCAAATGGGATAGTCTGGTGACTCCTCAGACGTATTCTGATTTCCAGATGCATGTGGAGTTCAATGTGAACAGCGTGCCGAATGTAGATGCTGAAAAAAACGGGAATTCGGGAATCTATATTCAGAAACGATATGAGCTTCAGATTCTGAATTCACACGGCGTATCGGCGAAAAACTATAAGGCAAGTTATGCCGGCAGCCTGTATCGTCAAAAGCAGCCGGATCAGTTGGTTTCAAAGCCAGCGGGCGAGTGGCAAACCTACGATATCGTATTTCGGGCTGCTCGGTTCAAGGATGGGAAACGGGTTGAGAAGGCGCGCATCAGCGTTCAACATAACGGAGTCCTCATTCATGATGACTATGCTCTCGCCAATAAGACCGGAGCCGGGCAGAAGGAGGGTCCAGAGCCGGGGCCGATCAAATTTCAGGGTCATCACAACCCTGTAAAGTTTCGCAACGTTTGGATCCAGCGCCTCATGCTTGACGAAATCAAAGAGAAGGATGCTCCAAAACCAAAAAAGAAAAAGGGATACACCTACGTCATTCCTTTTGATGAAATTCCAGCAGCGCCCGCGCTGAATCCGAAGGAAGCGCTGGAGACCTTTCGGCTGCACAAAGAGTTCGAGATGAGTTTGGTGTCCCATGAACCGTCGGTGCAGAACCCTCTTGCGCTTCGCTTTGATGGCAACGGCCGGATGTGGGTCGTGGAGATGCGTTCCTACATGCCAAATGCTAATGGTGAGGGGGAGGATGCGCTGACTGGACGAATCTCGATTCACGAAGACACCAATGACGATGGCATCTATGACAAGACGAGCGTTTTTCTTGATGAGCTGAATCAGCCTCGGTCAATTGCTCTCTATAAGAACGGTATTCTCTATGGTGGACACGAGAAACTCTACTTCGTCGAGACTGTGGATGGTAAAGCCGGGAAAATGACGGTAATCGATGAAAACTACACGCAGGATGCCAACGTGGAACATCGCACGAACGCTCTTTTTCGCGGGTTGGATAACTGGATCTATAACGTGAAATCGGATGCCCGATACCGTGAGGTGGATGGTGAGTGGGTGAAAGAAAAGACCTCGTTTCGTGGTCAGTGGGGATTGTCGCACGACAATTACGGGCGACTTTACTACAACGAAAACTGGTTTGGAATCAAAGCGGACCAACTACTTCCAAACACCCTCCTGAAGAATCGCAACTTTCAGTTGGGACGCGCCCATGGAAGGCACATTTCATATCGGGATAAGCTTTATCCGGCTCGCATTACGCCAGGCGTAAATCGAGGAGGGGAGGGGGCCATTGATGAAGATGGTTATCTAACCGCAGCAACTGGTGCGGCAGGCCCGCTTGCGTATCGTGGTGATCAATTTCCGTCTGAGTTTCAGAACACCGCACTCTTCTGTGAGCCAACCGCAAATCTCATTCGCATGGTTCATGTCACTCGCAAAGATGGATTGCTGACAGGAGAACATTTGATGGGTGAGCGTGAGTTCCTAGCTTCGACTGATGAACGCTTTCGCCCGGTCAATCTCTTCAATGCCCCGGATGGAACGATCTATGCTGTCGACATGTATCATGGGATCATTCAGCACAAACACTACCTCACGAAGTATCTGCGTGAGCATATCACACATCGTAATCTTGAGAGTCATCCAAGATTAGGACGAATTTATCGGATCAAGCACCGCAATAATTCGAGAGGAGCAAAGCCTTCCATGATCAGAAAGAAACCGGGAGAGGTGGTTGCTCTTCTAGCTCATCCGAACGGGTGGTGGCGCGACACGGCCCAGCAATTAATTGTCGATGCTGGAGACGATTCAGTGGTGCCGGCGCTCAATGCCCTGGCGGGCGATCATAGCCAGCCACTTGGCCAGATTCATGCTCTTTGGACTTTGGAGGGATTGGGACGTATTAACTTGGCCGCGATCAAGGCTGCGATGGCTTCCAAGGATCCTTACGTTCTGGAGTCCGCTATTCGATTGGTCGAGTTGGTCCCGTCTGCCGACCTTGTAAAGGTGATGCCGATGTTGGAAATGCTTACCGCCAATTCTGATCTCGTAGTGCAACGTCAACTTGCTGGTAGCTTGGGGCAAATTCCCTTGGCGGGCGCGCTTGAGCTTTTAAAAAAAGTGCTCTTGAAGAACATAGATGCTCCCTTTTTCAGGGAGGCTGCGATTAGCGGACTTGAAGGGCGGGAACTTATCTTTCGTGAGATTCTTGGAGAGGGATTTAGGGATGGAAAGTTCCTTGAATACCTAAAGCATTGTATGACTCCCAAAACGACAGCTTCAGCATTTAAAGCTCCACGGAATAAGGATCATCGGGAGTCGTTCCATCGGGGTGAGAAATTTTACATCACTAATTGCATGGCCTGTCATGGTTCTGATGGGAATGGACTTGAACAACTGGGTCCACCGTTGCTGAAGTCAGATTGGGTAACGGGTTCGTCGGAGCGTTTGTCAGCAATCTTACTTCAGGGCCTGATGGGTCCAATTGAGGTCAATGGCAAAAAATACACTCCGGCGGCTGCCATGCCCGGCTTGAAAGATGCTCCACAGATTGGTGATGCGGACTTGGCCGATGTCTCAACTTTTATCAGACATGCGTGGGGGAATAATCTCTCGGCGGTGAAGGTTGAGACCGTCAGGGCAACGCGCGAGAAACTGAAAGGGCGTCAAACGGCGTTTACGCCGGCGGAACTGAAAAAGGTTTTTCAGTAGTTTACCGTTTTCTTGTTCGCCCGGTTTTGCGGCGGGGGCCCTTATTTTTAAGTTTGGGCTTCTTGTGCTGAAGGGGCTTCGAACCGGTTTTGTTACTCTGTCCCTTCTTGGACTGAGTTTTGATCAAACGAGGTTGTTTGTCGTAGGTGAATCCCTCCGCGAGGAGCTTCTCTAGGTTTCCCTCTGCTAGCTTCTCCAACGAATCCAAGCGATTTTGATCACTCTTGGTGATAAAGGTTGTCACCTCAGAGGAAGTGGATTGGACGTGTTCAAGATAATCCGTGTCGATTTCGTGGACATCGAAGTGAATAATCGTAGCAATGCTCGAGAGATCGCTTTCCCGAAGAACTGATTCGGTGGCGAAGAGAATGTCAATGGAGTTGTCTTTGAGCTCATTGAGTAGGCGGCCGCGGACTTCCGGTTTCTTATTTCCTGAAATATTATCGGTCGCCAGGTCGTGTCGACTTGCGGCAGTGTTGAGTGCGTGAAGCGTTTCCTTGCTCCGCACGAAGACGAGGACAGGTGACTGACAGATCGAGTTCGAAAGGAGGTGGAGCAGGAGGTCTATCTTTTGATGGGGGAAGACCTCGTAAGCGGTTTGGCGAGCAACTGGCATGGAATCGTTTTATTTGACAGCCTTGTCGGTTCCAAGGAGGTCATTGACGGCCTTGTTGGCAACACGAACGATATATTTGTTGGGCTGATTCTTGAGAGCTTTTTGCAGAGCCGGAAGAGCGGGGCGGGCTTGCTCGTTTGCTTCATCGAGAACAATGGTAGCATGAAGACGAGACCATTGTTCTGGGGATTCGAGAGATTTGGACAATTCGGCTAGTGCTTTTTCCTTATGAGAGTTCATGCGAAGGAGAGCCCGGGCAGCGGCGATGCGTACGACCGTCGAGGGGTCGTTTGTCATTCCGTCGAGACATTGCGTCACAGATTTTTCGTTCTTAGCTCCAATATTTCCAATGCCCGTTGCAGCCCAGTAGCGGACAGCGGCGTCTTTGTCTTTCATTCCTTTGAGGAGTTCGGGAAGAGCATTCCCGCCTTCGGATGCTAGGGAGGCCATGCGGCCAAGTCGTTCCGGGAGGGTTTTGTCATCGGTTTTCGCGAGAATGTCGTAACGCGAACCGGCTTGCTTTTCTCGGAGAACCATTTCGGGCTCGGGGATCAACCCGAGGTCACGGGTCTCTTTGATCCACTTCTTGTGGGCCTTGCGAAAATCCTTCAGCTGATCTTTGTGTTTGGGGTCATTGGCGAGATTGTTGATTTCGTGCGGATCATTTTGGAGATCGTAGAATTCTTCGACGGGTTTACGATCAGCCATGAAGAGTTTCATGGCTGATGGCATTTCCCCTGTTTTGGCAATGCGACGAAGCTCCTTCATCGTGGCTCCTCTCTCCGGGGTGTTCATGTATTGGAAGTAGGGCTTCAGTGGCTCGTAGTTGCGGATGTAGCGGTAGCGCTTATCTCGGACGCTGCGGATGATATCGTATCTTTCATCCATCCGATCGCGGGCTCCATAGATGTAATCGCGGGGAGGAGAAAGATTCTCTCCGAGGAAGGCGCGTCCTTGTGTGACCGGTGGAGAAGGAAGGCCGGCGAGGTTGAGTGCTGTATTTCCAAAGTCGAGCGAGCTAATGAGTTGGCTGTCGACAGTTCCAGGTTCTCCTTGACCGAGCTTTCGAAATTTCTCTGGGATTCGAACGATCAGGGGAATGCGAGTCCCCGAGTCGTAAAGCCAGCGCTTAGCGCGGGGGAGGCCAACGCCGTGATCGGACCAGTAAACGATGATGGTATTTTCGTAGAGTCCGGCTTCCTTGAGCGCGGCGATATGGTCACCCACCCACGCGTCCATGGCGGTGATGAGCTCGTAGTTGCGTTTCCAGTCTTCGCGAACCCGGGGGGTGTCGGGGTAATAGGGAGGAAGAGTTTCTAACTTAGCTGGATCTTGCCGTTCACTGGGTGAAAGTTTTTTTGTCACAGATTCATATTTTGATTCTCCGGCGATTCCGCTTTCGTGGCAGCCGGTGAAGTTGAATACAGAAAAGAAGGGGGCGTTTTTATCCTTAGAGTTCTTCCAATGGGCCTTGCCACTACTGGCGTCCCACGTCTCATTGGGCGCTCGAAATTGGTAGTCTGTTTTTGAATTGTTGGTGCAGTAGTAGCCGGATTTCCTGAGATAGGTAGGAAAGGGTTTGATGGAGTCCGGGAGGACGGCGCTACTCCGCATGTGCATCGTGCCGATGGTCGTTTGATACATGCCAGTGATAATGGTGGATCGGCAGGGCGCGCAAACTCCGGCGGCGGTGAAAGCGTTAGTATAGCGGACTCCTTCCTTAGCTAGCTGATCAAGGTAGGGGGTGATAGCATTTGGGTCGCCATAGCAGCCAAAGTGGGCGTTGATGTCCTCGGCTGAGAGCCACAGGATGTTGGGACGTTCAGCCGCACGCAGAGTCGCGGAGGCGCAGAGTATCAAGAGAAAGATGGATTTCATGTTGATGGTTCGCGTTTTTTGTTCGTAAGTCTGGTCCAACCGTTGGGATTCGGGGTGGGTTGTCATCAGTTTTGGAGGTCCTGACCGGAGTGGCTTTTCAGCACTGATTTTTGCCAAGCAGTGAGTTGCTTTTGCATTGTGGAGAATTGCTTAAACTTTTGTTTATTGAGCGGTTTGGTTTCCATGGGATCTTGGGCTAGATCGTAAAGTTCCCAGATGGTTTTATTCTTATTGTAAATGGCATGAATCTTAAATGGCCAATCGAGAAGAGCGGCGTGGCCACTCTGATGGGAGTTAGCGTTGTATTTTGGGAAGTCGTTGACGTTCTTGAAAACTCGTCCAGGAAAAGGATTAGGTTGTCCCTCTCGCTGGGCTTCCATAAGTTCCTTAATGATGCGGTCGCTCCGGGTTGATTGTCCGTCGGTGAACTTGTGCCAGAAGCCGATGGGTTTGGAGCGTTTCCTTTCTTCTCCATTCATGAAAGGGAGGAGGTTAATGCCATCAACTGGTTTTTGATTCTTCACTTCGGTTTTCGTCAAGGAGAGGAGAGTTGGGTAAATATCGGTCGAGCTTGTGGGAGCAGATATCCGGATCGGTTCGAATTTAGTCGGGTATTCGATGATGGATGGCACGCGAAGACCACCTTCATAAACCGAGCCTTTCTTCTCCCGACCACCGGAGTATTCCTTCACAAGTCCCCCGTTGTCTGAGGTATACCAGAGGAGAGTGTTATTGGCTATTTTGAGGTCTCGAAGGGTTTGGCGAAGTCTTCCTATCTGTTCGTCAATTAAGGTGATTTCCTGGTAGTAGGGGGCGTGAGGCTTTCCTTTGTAGAGATCCAGATTGGAGGAGGTTTCACGATGGGGGTCGTGTGGTGAGGGGAACCAAATGACGGTGAAGGTAGGTTGTTTGGAGCTGTGAGATTTTAGATGGGCGAGGGCGTGATCCATCGTGATGACGGTGCCTTGGCCTTTAAATTGCTGGAACTTCCCGTTGAGTGAGAGATACGGCTCCCGGTCGAAGAAATTCAGCCCAGTGAGCCAGTGGTCGAAACCTTGGCCACCTGGCGAGGTAGGACTCTCTTTCTGCACCGATCCGATATGCCACTTGCCGAAGTGAGCGGTCAGATAGCCGCTTGTTTTTAAAGCTTCGGCGATGGTGGTTTCGTGAGGGCGGAGATAGTGACCGTGGTTGGGAACATTGACGCGTACGGGATTGCGCCCAGTCATAACGCTGGCGCGGGTGGGTGAGCAGACTGGAGCTCCAGCGTAGAACCGGTCGAAGATGACCGAGTTCTGAGACATCGCGTCGAGGTTGGGGGTCTTTACATAAGGATGTCCAGTGAATCCGCAGTCCCCATAGCCCTGGTCATCGGCCATGACGAGAATGATGTGCGGTTGGTCGACGGCATGTAGAGAAGCGAAGGCGCAAAGAAGGAGAAGGAATTTTTTCATTAAAGGCTCTTGTTATTCAAAGCGGAACCAGTCGAGGTTTGCGAGATGTTGTTTGCCGGGATTGGTGAAAGTGAGGCGAAGGTCTATGAGCCCGTCGGGCAGGTCTTTGAGAGGGACAGTCATTTCCTTCCATTTGTTCCAGCCACCAGTGGGTTTAATTTCAGCAGTCGCAACTTTTTTTCCATTAGCGGTGATTGTGACCTTTGCGCCCGGGCCTCCCGAGGCGTAGCGGACGGTGAAGGTTTTACAGTCTTTAATCCGGAATCCGGGATATTCGGCCCAGTGAGAGTGATTAATTGCTCCAATGAATTTGACACCTTCGCCATCGAGGATCTGGGGGCCTTTGTGGGAGGAGAAAGTTTCAGCCTCAATTGTGCGCGGATGGAGTCGAATCGAGGTGCCACCTGAAAGCGGACTGGCTTTGCCTTCATGTGCGCCGAGGTCGGTGAAGTTTGCGGATAGCTCGAGTGATTGAATCGTGCTCGGTGGTGTCATATTCCCCTTAACGCCGCGAGAGACTTGCGGGGTGTTTTTCTCAGAGAGAGAGTAGATCCACCGAACCATGGATGCGACTTGGTTACGTTTGAGATTTGGATGCGGAAGCATCGGGATTTCGCCCCAGGCTTTTGAAGAGCCCTTTATCACCCTTTCCACAGATACATCGAAGGCCGCTGGATCGCCTTTATAGCGCTTTGCGATGTCGTTGAACGAGGGGCCGATGAGTTTTTGAGTAGCGTGGTGGCAATTAAAGCAGTCGGAGGCACGAATGGCGGAAAGGCCGGGAGAGACTTTAGCGAGAGGTGCGAGGGTGACCACGGTTGAAGCGAAGGAATTTGGCTTTGATTTAGAATCTCCTTCTTCATGGTCGTGCACGGCGAGGCGATATTCGACTGGTTTTCCTGGAGTGAAAAAGGATCCGTCTAGGGGTGATTCGAAGGCGAGTTGGGGGGGGGAGTTTCCGGCGCTGACGTATTGGGTGAACTCATTGATAGCGCCCTGCGCATCTTTGACATTTAAGGTGATGGGGTGGTCTCCGGGCTCAGTGAAAATAAGCGTGGTTTTTGGGTCAATTGAGACGGCCTTTCCATCTTTGAGCCAAGCGAATTTCAAAGGTGTGCCTTCAGGGTCGTTGGAAAGAGAGCCATCAACTTTTATCTTCAGGGGGAGGGGGCCATTTATTTTGTCGATACTAAATTTCGCGACGGGGTCGAGATTTCCATGACGGTAGCTGATGTGGAGAAGTTTGGCGTCCTTGTTATTTCCCCATGTGGCTCCGTAATCGATGAACCAGAGAGTCCCATCGGGTGCAAAGAGGGCGTCGGAAGGGCGTTTGATTTGGGCAGGGATTGAGAAGTTTTCAATGCCGACAAGATCTTCATTTTTATCAAGTCTTCCCCACTTGATAAAAGGGCGGTGCCAGTCCCAAAAGAGAAGGCAGTGATCGAATTCTTTAGGGAAACCTCCGGTCTTCTCAAACTTGGGATTGTAATGGAAAACAGGGCCGGCGCAGGCGGTTCGGCCTCCTTTTTTAAGCTCAGGAAATTCTTTTGAATCTGCGTAGGGATAAAAGATTAAGGCTGGCTGAGGTGGGGGAAGATCTTGTCGGCCCGTGTTGAGGGGTGAATCATTAATGGGTTTTTGCACGTTGAACTTCTGGCCGACTTTGCCATTAGTGAAGTCGACACGAAAGTAGGGTTTGTTGTCGGCGATAAAGTAGGGCCAGCCGAAGAATCCAGCTTTACGGGCTTGGTTAATTTCGTCGTGTCCCCGGGGTCCTCGAGGTCCGTCTTTTCCAGCATCGGGTCCAACTTCCCCCCAGTAGAGGTGGCCTGACTTAGGATCGATGGAGAATTTCCAAGGGTTGCGGCAGCCCATGACGTAGATTTCGGGTCGCGTGCCTTTGGTTCCGGGGGGGAAGAGGTTGCCTTCGGGTATGGTATATGTTGCATCGGGCTGAACCTTGATACGAATCAATCCACCGCGAAGATCGTTAGGGTTGGCGGAGGATTTTTCGGCGTTCCATGGTTCGCGATTGGGGCGCCGGTCGATGGGTGCGTATGATGCCGAGTCACCGAAAGGATGGGTGTTGTCCCCAGCGGAAGCGAAGAGGCAACCATTGGGACCAAATTTCAGCATTCCGCCGTGGTGGCAGCATTCACGGCGTTGAGTGCCCCATTCGATGACTTTTTTTTCATTGATGAGAGTCTCTTCTCTAAGTGTGAAGCGGCTGATTCGTTGTCCGATAAAATCGGCTGGTGAGTAGAGAAGGAAGAGGTGATTGTTTCTCTTGAAATTTGGATCGAGAGCGATGCCAAGAAGTCCGTTTTCTTGCTCTCCGAAGACTTTGATTTCAGCAAGGGTGGTGCGCTCTCCGGTCGTGGGGTGAATACGGTTGACCTTGCCTTGAAGTTCGATGAGGTAAATTGAGCCGTCGGGCCCTAGGTCCATGCCCATGGGACGCGCGAAGTCTTCCGCGATGGTTTTGACCTCGAAGCGGAAGGAGTCGGCTGCGGATACGAATGAGCTGATGAGTAAGAAGATGAGTAGACGGGACATACTAAATGGAAACTGTTAAGTTCTGGAGAAATGGTGGCTGGAAGGCAAGGGGGCATTTTAGGGTATACATCCGATCTCGGTTCCAAGTTGTTTGAGGAAATCGGCAAGGAATTTGGTGCGTTTTTCGGCCAAGGCTTTCCCTGCTTCTGTCTGCATGGTGTCCTTGAGGCCAAGGAGCTTGGCATAAAAATGGTCGACGCAGTAATTGGAATCATTCATCGAGCGGTTTTTAGCGAATGGGTCTTCCGGGTCGTAGAGGTCTGATCCCATGTGTCCCCCGAGCATGAGGCAGCGGCTCAGGCCAATCGCGCCAAGGGCATCAATGCGATCGGCATCTTGGAGGACTTTTGCTTCGATGGTGCGGGGGGCGATATTGGCGGAGAAACTGTGAGCCTCAATGGCGTGGTGAATGGTATCGAAATGTTCTTGCGGGTATCCGTGCTGCCTGAGGATGGTGACCGCGTAATCAGCTGCGAGGTGAGATGCCTTTGATCGTTCAGGGGAATTCTTGGAAACATGGACGCAGTCGTGAAGCCAGGCCGCGGGCAGAAGTACTTCCATCGAGAGACCTTCGATTTCGGCAAGTTTCCTAGTATTGAGGACGACCCGGCGGATGTGTTCCAGATCATGGGCTGGATCTCCCGATTCAATAGTGGATTCGAAGACGGCCGACCAGTTTGAGATTTCTTCCTCCGTCATGCCTTAGAGTCTTGGCATGTCGGTTACAATGGACAAGTCATGAACAAGTCAAAGTTTTCCGGTTGGGAAAAAGTTATGGGCAACTGAAGCGACGAAAGAGCATCGCCAAAGATCTCGACCTAGAAACCTTGAAACGACGGAGGGGGCGCCGTGGCAGGTCTAGGATGGGCGAATACGGACCGGGCAAACTTTCAATTCAGCGGTTTGGGTGATTGGGTCGTAGCCTGAACCAGTGAGGATGTTGACGTTGGTGTCGGCGAAGCTAAAACTAGTGAAGACAGTGCCTCTTGGAGAGCGGGTGGTAGTTTCGACTTTGAGTTCGATTTCGCCGCGGCGGCTGGCCATCTTTGCCATGGTTCCGTCGATGAGTCCCCAGTCTTCTGCATCTTTAGGGTGAATCTCCAAGGTCTCTTCGGAAAGGAGGTAGTCGATCCCGCTAGCGCGTCCAGTCTGGGTGCGGGTATGATAGGCTTGAAGGCGTCGACCGGTCGTGAGCCAGACGGGGTAATCGTCGTCGATGACTTCGGCTGGGTCGCGGTAGCCGATGACTTTAAATTTGCCGCGCATGCCATCTTTGAATTCGTTTTCGTGAAGTCGCGGGGTGCCGGGGTGGCCTTCTTCAGGGACAGGCCAGTGGTAAACACCATCGCCGATGTTGTCCCAATTGAGGCCTTTGTAGATCGGGCTGAGTGAGCAGAGCTCGTTGAAGACGTCTTTGGCGCTCTCAAATTCGAAACCGGGGATGCCAAGTTCTTTGGCGATGCCAGCGATGATCCACCAGTCTGGTTTTGAATCTCCGTAGCTCGGAACGGCTTTGCGAAGGCGCTGAACGCGGCGCTCAGTGTTGGCTTGAACGCCGTCGGTTTCTCCCCAAGCGGATGCTGGAAAGACGATGTCGGCCATCTGCGCGGTTTCGGTGAGAAAGATGTCGACGACGACGAGGTGATCAAGAGACTTGAGGGCCTTTTCACAGTGGTTTTTGTCAGGATCAGTGACAACGGTGTTTTCACCATTAATGAGCATGGCGTGGATTCCGTTTTCTGCTGCTCCACAAAGATTGAGGGCCGTGACCTTGGTCATTGGGTTGCCGAGATCCATATCTGGCTGCTGATAAGCGGCCTTGAATTTTTCATGTGATTCTGCTGATGCCACGGGTTGGAATCCCGGATAATTGGCAGGGACGGCTCCGCAGTCGCCGGCGCCTTGAATGTTATTCTGCCCGCGCATCGGGTTGATACCGGTGCCTTCCTTTCCGAGGTTTCCGGTGAGGAGTGCGAGGTTGCAAAGCGATTGGACATTATCGACGCCGCAGATGTGCTCGGTGATGCCTAGGGTGTAATAGATCGCGCCGAGTTTGGCAGAGCCGTAAAGTTTGCCAGCAGTTTCGATATCGGCGGCGGGGACTTCGCAGATTTCGGAAGCCCACTCTGGAGTGAATTCCTTGAGGTGTTTTTGGAATTCCTCGTAGTCGGCGCAACGCTCGGCTATGAATTGTTCGTCGGCGAGTCCATCGCGGACGATGACGTGGGCCATTGCGAGAAGGAGGGCTACGTCGGAACCAACGCGGATGGGGAGGTGGAGGTGGGCGAGTTCGGCGAGGCGGGTTTTGCGCGGGTCGGCGACGACGAGTTTGGCTCCTTTGGTGAGGGCTTTTTTGAGGCCGGTGGCGGCGACGGGGTGGCACTCGGTCATGTTGGTGCCGATCGCAAAGATGGTGTCGGGCTTATCCATATCCGCGAGGGGATTAGACATGGCACCTCTTCCGATTTGAGCGGCCAGACCGGCCACGGTGGGAGCGTGTCAGGCTCGACTACAATTATCGATATGATGAGACCCGAAGCCGGCCCGAATAAATTTTTGCATCGAGTAGGCGGCTTCATGTGGTGCTCTGCCGGAGGCGATGCCGTAAATACTGTGCCGGCCGTATTTTGCTTTAGCTTTCGCAAATCCTTCGGCCGCCTTTTTGAGCGCTTCGTCCCATTCAACCTCCTTGAAGGTGCCGTCGGCTTGTTTAATAAGTGGTTTTCTGAGCCGGTCTTCGTGCTGGATGAAATCGTAAGTGAATTGCCCCTTGATACAAAGAGCCCCCTTATTAGCTGGACCGTCCATCGCGGGTTGCGCCCCGACAATTTTGTCCCCTTTGGTCATAAGATCAATAGAACAACCGACAGCGCAATAAGGGCAGACGGTGCGAGTCTTCTTCACTGGCTCTGAGAGGGTTTCGGCGCGGATAGCCTTCTTGTCGGCAAGAGCGCCGGTGGGGCAGGTTTGAATGCATTGTCCGCAAAAGGTGCAATCTGAATCGCGAAGGTCGCTATCAAACTCCGTGGTAATTTGGGTGTGAAAACCACGATTGGCGACCGTGATGGCATAATCGCCTTCCTGTTCAGCGCAGACGCGAACGCAACGGTAACAAGAAATACATTGCTCGTAGTCACGGAGGATAAAGGGGTTTTCGTCTTTAAGGTTTGAGGTGCCTGATTTTGCTCCCTTAAAGCGGTCGTTGCGGGCCCCGTATTTGTTGACGAGCGTGGATAGTTCTTGGGAGGCCAGGCCACGCAGGGGATTGACGTCGATTTGACGATTTTCGGAAGCGACCATTTCGAGGAGCGTTTTGCGCATCTTCTCGATTTTGGGTGGGGCGGTTTTGACGACCATCCCGTCATTGGCTTTGGTTGTGCAGGACGCGACGGGGTTACGGATGCCTTCGACTTCTACAACGCAAAGGCGGCATGCGCCGAAAGCATCGAGCCGATCGTCGTAGCAGAGGGTCGGGATGTTTTTTTTGAGACGAGTAGCAACTTGGTAGATGGTTTCGCCTTCGGTAAACGTGGTTTGCTGACCATCAATCGTGATGGCGAGTTGCGAGACGATGGCGGAGCTTGGGTCTTTGATCATGTGCTGGGGTGCGAGGCGAATTTACCGCAAAGGCGCGAAGGCGCGAAGTTTTTTAAATAACGAGTGGAAAAATATTTTGTGGCGGCTGTGTCGCGGCCGCTGTTGCATAATTATTTCCAGAGGATATTGCGAATGGGTTGACTGGCTTTTGTTTTTACGAGAGCGGCTTCAACCTCCTTTGTGAACTTGGACTCAGGTGGAGCGACGTTGGTGAGAAGCTTGAGCTTCTTGGTAGCTTCGTCAAACTTTCTAAGATTGGCTTGAGCGTAGGCTAGGCTGAGGAGGTGGTTGGCATTGCGGTTTTTGGAGATCAGGCAAAGACGGGAGGCGAGAGCTAGAGATTCCTGCGGGCTGCGGACTTTTTCCTTAGGATGGGTGGAAAGGATGCGCGAGAGGAGGTTTGCAGCCTCGAGGAATTTAGGTGAAGTCCGGAGAATAGTTTTGCAATTGGCGATAGCGTCCAAAGGTTGTCCTTCTTCGAGTTGAGATAGGGTAAGGCGGTATCTTAAGTTGGGATTTGCAGGGTTGTTGTCGGCTGATTTTTTTTGGTAATTTAACAATCGGATGGGATCGTTAGCCCTTCGCGCAATATCAATGGCGTCATCGTAGATATCTAAGTTCTGAGGGTGGTAAGATATAGCGTCGTTGAGAATCGCGAAGGATTTTGAAAACTTGCCTGTTTCAGCGTGGGCAGTTGCAAGAAGGCGTAGAATGCGAATATCTTTGGGGAGAAGTTTTCTAGCGGCTTCGAGTTCAGGAATGGCTTCGGTTGGCCGGCCTTGTTGTCCCAAGATTTGGCCGAGAAGTAAAAGATTGTCGCTCCGGGTGAATTTTTCGCCTTGGAAGAATGGCTTTGTCAGAGCTGAGCGGAGGTAGTCGATGGCGAGACTGGGCTGGGCACGTTGGAGTAGTTGTTGAGCTGTGCGTTGGGGAGAAGACGGTGCAGGCTTGCTAGTCCAGCGTCCTACGAAGGGGGTGCCGGCAGAGCGACGTTCCAAGGGGGTTCCTGTCGCGAATTTGGTGTCGTTAATGATTTGCTCGATTGAAGCGTTACCTCGATAAATGGCGAGGAGCTGTCCTTCCTTTGAGACTAGGAAGCTTGTGGGAACGGGAATGGGAATCCAAAGGTCAATGATGGAAGCGTGGAGGGCGTCGAGTAGCTCGACGGCTTCGGGGCCAGCCATGCGGGTGGAAAAGGGCGAATTGATAGACTTAAGATAGGCATTGGCTTGATCGTTGTGTTCTTGGTCGGTGCAGAGGAGTGCGAGCTTAATGTTCGACGTCTTAAATTGGGCAGCTTTGGTGGCCCAACTTTGGAGTTCTTGTTGGCAGTGCGGGCAAGTGCGGCTCCAAAGAGCGATTAGGGTGGTCTCCGAAATGGAGAGGGGCTCGCCATTAGCAGTGGGTATATTTGGGAAGGTGTGGCCTACTGGGGGAATGATGCGCGCGGCCGAGCTTTTTTCGGGAACCGGGTGTGGTGCAGCTATGAGGGTGGGATTTTGGCGGGTTTTGCGAGGGGTGGTAGTTGCTATACCTTGGGTGAGATGGAGTTGTTGGTTAGCCTTGATGCCTGTGAAGATTTGAGATTTCGAGCCGGGCCAGTGGACGACAACTTTTTCAATAACAGCATCTTTACCAAGGCCAAAGTGTAACCAACGGGAGGACTGGGCTAAGAAAGATTGGCCGGCGTGGAGGGTGCGGAGATGAGGGACTAATTGTTCTGTAAGATGGACTTCGACACGAGCTCCAATAGCATCTCGCGGAGTTGTTTTGGCAGAGCCGGTGAGGTGAAGTGAGAGGAAGTTGGACTCAGACCTTAGATTGTTCTGTAGGAGTCGGACACGAGGAGCAGTGCGGTTTGTGACAAAAAGATCAAGATCGCCATCGTGATCGTAGTCAATCAGTCCGATGGCACGGGCGTCGTCGGCAAAATCCCAGCCGATAGTGCTGGAAACGTCAGCGAAGGGAGTATTCTTGCCGCAATTGAGGAAGGCGTTGTTTGTTTCGCGTCCAGAAAACGATTTGTTTTCGTGAAGGAGACGATTGAGAGCCTGCCAACCCTGACGGTAGGATTGTAGGCTCAGGTTATCACTCTGGGGATCGGTAGGAGATTGCGACACGACCTGTCGCCAGTAGACACTTCATAAATCAGCGGTGTCTTCGGCGGTGATAAAGCCGTTTGCACCGAGAATATCGAGCCAGCCGTCATTATTAAGATCTGCAAAGGTAGATCCCCAGCACCAGCGTGCCATGTTGGTTTTTGTTTGAATCGAGACATCGGTAAAACCACCTTTTCGGTTGGCGGCGAAAAGGGAGTTTCCGCGAGCCATCCGTTGGAAGGTGCTGGCTGTATCATTGTCGTGCTCAAGTTTCTTAAGGAAGCGATTTTGTCCCATGACTCGGCTACCAGCACTTGAAAACATATTAGAAACGTAGAGGTCCATCCAACCGTCCCTATTAAAGTCACCCCAGTTGGTTGACATGCCGGCGGCAGAGTCTTCGATACCAAGAGGGCCGGCAATGTTGATAAAGGAAGGGAGCTTTCCAGGTTCGATCCCCTGATTTTGGTAGAGGCAGTTACGGCCGAAGTCATTGGCTACGTAAAGGTCGAGGTCTCCGTCTTGGTCGTAGTCTTCCCACGAAGCGGCAAAAGAAAAGCGGGTGTTGTTTTGGTTGAGACCCGTTTGTTCGGTGACGTCGTTGAAGGTCCAGTCGCCGTTGTTTCGCCAAAGAATG
Organism: Akkermansiaceae bacterium; assembly: GCA_029242935.1. Lineage (GTDB taxonomy): Bacteria > Verrucomicrobiota > Verrucomicrobiia > Verrucomicrobiales > Akkermansiaceae > SW10. The sequence continues at coordinate 12,600 of JAQWSX010000040.1, read as the reverse complement.
TTTTGGCCTCCGTTGTTCGCATCGTGAAATGGAACGGGCTCGGCGAGGGCTCCGGCCCGTGCTGAAGATGCCGAGGGGTTGTAGCCGCAAACATAAACATCTATGAAGCCGTCTTGATCAAAATCAGCGGAGGTGAGGGAGAAGGATTGAGCTTTGGTGGAGCGACCAAAGGCAAGTTCGAAGTGGCCTTTGCCATCGATGTTGTCCATGAAAAGGATTTTAAAATCCTGCGAGATAACGTGGTCCTGATCTCCGTCGTTATCGAAGTCAAGGAAGAGGGCGGCAGCGCAATAATCGAGCCAATTAGTTTTTGATTCGACGGAGAAATCGGTGAGCGTGCCATCAAGATTTTGTAAGAAGAGAAGGTTGGGGAGGCCGCCTTGTTGACAAAGGTAAAGATCTTCGAGGCCGTCGCCATTTACGTCTGCTAGAGCGAGGCCGTGGTTTGCAGCGGAATCGAGTCCGAAATCGCGGGGGATACGGCTGCGCCAGTGGTCGGTTGAGCGGAGAAGCTGGGATTGATAAGAAGGATTTTGATTGAATACGGAAGCCGTGACATCGGCAAGGAGTTGGTGAGGGCTTGTCTGCTCGACTTCTTCAAATTCCTTGAGGGTGATGGTCTCTAGTTTAGGGGGAGAGGTTTCGGTCCACGTGCAGAACCAATGGGCGTTGATTTGGAGGAGGGGGGCTTTGAGGGTAACGAGGGAGTCTGAGGTTGTGGAGGTAACCGAAATCATCTTAATCTTGGCTTTGAACTCAGGTTTCGTGCGCGATGTGATTGCGGGATAAGGTATTGTGGCCGTATCTTTTAAAAGTCTTCGAATGATGAGCCCGGCGTTTTCAAAGACGATATTAGTTCGAGGCCTGAGGAGCTGCGCGGATTTAAAATTTGGGGTGATATGCTTGGTTTCTCGCTGGTGGAGGAGGTTTTTGAGGAAATTTTCGAGGACTATTTGGTATTCTGATGACTGGGCTTCGGATTCCCATCCGTCTTTTGTGGGATCGATGCGTTCGTAAGCGTCAGCGAGTTCTTCCTGATATTGCCGATTTTTTAGTCCGGGATTTGGAGATGTTGCTTCGGATTGACCTGAAACCATCGTTGAGAGGGTCAATATTATGCCGATAACCGCTGCTTTCATCACTTGATTAGGTTGTTGTGGCTCTCAAGAGTTGTCCAGTCTGGAGCATTCTTCATGAAAGGTTTGAAAAGTTAGAGTGAGGATGACTCGAAACGCGCTTGTAAGATTGCGAGGTTAGCGCCATGTTCCGCCGAGGTTTCTTTAGAATCTTTTTTGTTTCAGATGAGTTCTCCGATTGTCATTCCAGAAAATGCCCCGTTCAACGCTGAGCAACGTGCTTGGCTCAGTGATTTTTTAACTAAGGCGCTTGGTGGCGCATCAGTTGAGGTTGAGCCACCAGGGCCAGCAATTCCCGTCACAATTTTGTGGGGGAGTCAGACCGGAAACTCTGAGGGGGTTGCCAAAAAGTTTTTAAAAGCTCTCAAGTCAGGAAATTATGAACCGCAGGTTTTTGACATGGCAGCCTATGACAAGAGCAGGTTGCCAACCGAGAAGAACCTCCTATTAATTACGAGCACTTACGGTGACGGTGAGCCGCCCGATAATGCCTCTGATTTTCATGAATATCTCATGGGGGAGACGGTTCCTAGCCTCAAAGAAGTTAATTTCTCAGTCTTTGCACTTGGCGACAGCGAATATCCTGATTTCTGCCAGTGCGGTATCGAATTTGACCAGCGTCTCGAGGCCTTTGGTGCGAAACGCATGTTCAAGCGGATCGATTGTGACGTCGAATACGACGAGCAATTTGCAGAGTGGAAGAAAGGTGTCATGACGGCTATGGGCGGCAGCGGCAGGACGCCGGAGATCGAGGAAGTCGTTGCGGAAGAACCTTTCGGTAAGAAGAACCCCTTCCCTTCGCCTCTGCTGAATTCTTACGACCTAAACAAAGAGGGCTCGGCACGTGAAACCTATCATGTGGAGCTTTCTCTCAAGGATTCAGGCTTAGAATATCAGGTTGGTGATGCCCTTGGCGTGCTTTCTCATAATCCGGCCCAAGTTGTGGACGAGATCCTTCCTCTCCTTCCTTTTAATGTGAAGGAGGTTGTTCCACTCCCGAGCGGAGCCGAGGTTTCGCTCCGCGAGGCTTTGATTACCTCCTATGATATTCGCAGTCTTAATAAGAGGCTCCTAAAAGTCTGGTCGGAGCGATCTGGTTCGCCTTTTCTACGAGCGCTTGTTGAGAGCGGGAGCCGAGAAGAGATTGAAGAATTTTGTTGGGGCCGGGAATTGATTGATTTGATAAATGATCATCCGGCCGACTTCGCAGATGGCGAAGAGTTTGTTAGTGTGCTCAAGAAATTACAACCACGTCTTTACTCAATTGCCTCCAGTCCAAATGCTCATCCCGGGGAGGTTCACTTGACTGTAGCAATTGTTCGCTACAATTCTCACGGTCGTGACCGGGGCGGGGTTTGCTCCACTTACCTTTCGGACAGGGTCGGTGACGTCTGTTCTGGGGTTTTTGTTCACAACAACAAGGCTTTCCGGCTACCTGAAGATCATTCTAAGGATATTATTATGGTGGGACCAGGAACTGGAATTGCTCCGCTCCGTGCTTTCCTTGAGGAACGCGAGGTATCGAAAGCAAGCGGCCGTAATTGGCTTTTCTTCGGTAATCCGTGTCGGGCCACTGACTTTATCTATGAGAACGAGATCAATGCTTGGGTGGATAACGGCACCTTAACTAAACTTGACTTGGCCTTTTCCCGTGATCAGAAAAACAAAATCTACGTTCAGGATCGAATGCTTGAAGCTGGAGCCGAACTCTGGGACTGGCTGCAGGGGGGTGGATATTTCTATGTTTGTGGCGATGCGTCCCGAATGGCAAAAGATGTAGATAAAGCTCTCCAGATAATCGTAAAAACCCACGGTGGTTTGAGCGATGAAGAGGCAATAGACTTCCTCAAAAACCTCAAAAAAGAGAAGCGCTACGCTCGCGATGTTTATTAAAAGTCGATGCTGGTTTTTTAAAACGGAAGATTAAGACTTGGGGTATGAGTGGATTGGTGCGTGTCGAACCTGTTGCCCTTCTGCCGACTCCGGCGGGGTGTGCTGTTTTTTTGGGTGACGGTAAGAAAGTCATCGTTTTCTATATCGATCCAGCGATCGGTGCTTCGATTAACGCGGTTTTAGCGGGGACAATTCCCCCGCGCCCCCTCTCGCATGATCTCTTTTCGCAAACGCTCGACGCGTTTGGTGCGGAGGTCCTTCACACCACCATTGTAAAACAGGAAGGGGAGGTTTTTTTCGCACGATTAATCATTAAAGCTGAGAACGAAATTATGGAGAAAAAAATCGTGGAGCTTGACGCTCGCCCAAGCGATTGTCTTGCCCTAGCGGTGAGGCATGAAGCACCGATTTTTGTAGTTCCGGATGTTTGGGAAAAGCTAGAGGATATGAGCGGAACTCTCGATAATTTGAGAAATCAAGAGAACCCGCCCGAGGGTTTCGGAGTCTAGCTGATTTTAAAAGATCACTTGCGAGACTACTAAGGGGCTATAATGTTTCGGCAATGAGCAAACCATCTTATTTAGAGGAGGAAATCCTCTTAAATCCCCAAAAGCGCGTCTTCCCTAAGTTTGATCTAAGCCAACTGCTCGATACTGTTTTTTCTCCGACACAAGGTTGTCGTGTTTGTATCTTAGTGGACTTTGAATCTCCTTCGATGTGGATCAAAGATTTTGCTTTTCGTGATCAAGCGGAGTTTGAGGTGCAGAACAACGCATATCATTATTTTTATAAGGGGCTTCAAAGGGGAGTCCTTGAGGAATTAGGCATGAGTGGAGGCGAGATGTTCGCTTATAAGTATACCTACGGTTCAAATCTCGATTTGAGCGACGAAGTCTGGGATACGAATGGAAAACAGCTCTCATTGGATCGAGATATCTACTCTAAATATGACATTGTTCTTTGTATCTCTACCTGGTCTGCGACAGCTCCGCTGACGGCGAAGTGTAAGCAATTCAACTTTCGTGGGGCAACAATGCTCGGAATGAACGACATTATTTTGAATTCAGGTCTCGCGGTGAATTACCAAGAGGTTTCCGATGATGCCGAGAAAATGCGTGCAGCGCTAACCGGCGCCGAATCTGTAGAGATCGATTTTGAACTCGAAGATGGTGAGATTCTTACAGCGTGGCTTGGTCTCGGCGGACAGGAGGCGCAGAAGTCACATGGTCTTTGTCGTGGAACAAAACCTGACATTGCGAATCTTCCGGCGGGTGAAGTTTATTTTGTCCCTCAGGACGCTCGTGGAAAGTTCCCGATGAAGTATGAAGACGGGACCCTTGGGGTGTTAGATGTCGTAAATCGTGATGTCGTGAAATCCACTCTTATCGAGGGTAGCCAAGCCACGATTGACGAGCACAACGCTCGGCTTGCTGATGATCCGATGACTGGAACTCTGGGTGAGCTTGGATTTGGCACACAGGTTTTGCCGGTCTCATTCCAAGATATTCAGGACGAAAAAGTCCTCGGGACTTGTCATCTTGCGACAGGTCGTGACGACCATTTAGGGGGCGATATTATCCCCGAGATGTTCAAAAAGCATGAGAATAGCACTCATGACGATATTTTGTTTGCACCTCACAAAACACCAAACTTTAACGTGAAAGAGGTGCGTATGAGCTGGGGGGATCGCAGGGAGGTGGTGATCGAAAACTTCCGACCTAGCGCTTATGTGATGAAGGCTCTTTGCGAGAAGTCGCCTGGAGAGTTAGTTCCAGCCTAAGTCATGGTTTTTGAAACAGTAGGCACCTGAGTTACTATTTTTTATAAAAATCACTTAATTGGAACAATTCCTCCAAATTGCAACGCTCATGCTTTAGGTAATAGGAAAGCGTGAATTTGGCACCCCAGCAAAAAAAGAACTCATCACAGTTTCGTCCGTGGCTTGAAAAGCATGGTTCGAAGTTTCTGTTATTTGCAAGACAGCAGACGCGAAGTATCGCGGATGCGGAAGATGTTTTACAAGACGCTCTTGTGAAATTGGCTCGAAAAGTCGAAGAGGGCTCGTTTGTAGGCGGGCAAGATGGTTGGATCGCCTTCATTTACACCCAGATCCGCCGGGAGGCAATTGACCTGGGTCGGAAAGATGACCGGAGGAGGAGGCGTGAGGAAAATGTCATTAAGGATGACCGCTCTCTTGGGCGTGACATCGAAATGCCTCTTTTTGAAGGAGGAGCGAGTCAGGAAGAAACCCGCCGGATTCTTATTGAGGGAATGAAGACGCTTCCCACGAAGTTTTCTGAAGTGATCAGTATGAAACTGTGGGGTGAGCGGACTTTTGCGGAAATCGGTGAAGCCCTAGAAATTTCACTCAACACGGCTGCTTCAAGATATCGATACGGAATAGAGGCTCTCAGAAAACAGCTCGCTACAGCACGCTTAAATGACGATATTTAAGAAGTTAATTGAAACACGTAAAAACTAACAGTTCTTCGATTAAGATAAATTTATGGATATGGACTCCATCACCCTAGAAAACGAACTCAAGAAGTTGGTTCCGACTCCATTGCAAGACTCTCTGCTTGATCAGCTAGATGATGCGATGGCAGCTGCGGGAGATGAAATGTCCCATTCAAATGAAAAGATTATAGTTGCCACATTAGACACTGATCTTTCGGATCTCGAAGAGAGCCTTCGGAGGCTTGTTCCTTACGGTGTTCCGGAAAATTTGATTTCCAGACTGGATGACGCGATGGCGCGTTGGCATGAGGAGGTTCCGGTTGATGAGAAAATTGTTGAAATTAATGGTGGTGCCAAAAAGGAGAGTTCATCGTTTTCTGGCATTCGTTCAGTGGCAGCAGTCGCCATTCTTGGCGCAGTAGCAGCAATTTTTTCGAGCAATCTTTTTACTGAACCTGATCGGGTTGCTGAGCGGATTCCGGACCTCACTAACGGGCTTGCCACGCCGGTTGTTTTTATCCCGAAGGATGCGCGAGCTTCAGTGGTTTCGGCAAAAGATCATGGAGTGGTTTGGACCAAAGGCGGGCAACCACTCCGTTGTCTGGAAGTTCACGTTAATAACAAGCTGCAGTTCGTCAATGAGCGTGGTGAAAAGTTAATTATTGAGCAGCCCAAAAGAGAAGTCACTTTTACTCCAGTTAAATTCGATTAAACAAATTTATTGAGCCAAACCGCTAAACTTTTAAATGATGGGTCCTGACATTAAAATTAAGACAATCGGATTGGTTGCTCTCCTTGGTGCGTTTCTTGATCTCCCGGCGATTGAGCGGCCAGATGGAGATGGCAGTAATGAAAAAATACCAGCGCAACCCAAGGGGGGGATTCTCAGAGAGGATCAGAAAGGGGGTGCTGAGGCTAAAGCTGCTCCGAAACCAATACCAGTCAATAAGGTTGCTTATCTTGGAGTCCGTGGGGACCAATCAAGTGAAGCTCTTCGTTCGCACCTTGAGCTTGAGGGGGGACTCCTTCTCAGCACGGTGAAGCCCACCAGTCCTGCCGGTCTCGCTGGCCTTAAGCGTTTGGATGTTATTGTGTCGGTTGATGGTAATAGCCTCACTGACCAGGACTCACTTCGTGACGTGATCACTCGCTATAACCCGGGTGACGAGGTGACGCTGAAAATTGTTCGGAGGGGAAAGAAAATCGAACAAAAGGTAACGCTTGGTGAAGCTCCTGAAATTCAGAATCTACCTCTTCAGGCGATCATTCCCAACCCTGCCGCCGACATGAATCGCTTGCTTAACCAGCAGCTTGAGAATGCTTTGGGTGGCCTTGGCGATGACAAATTGCAGAAAGAGATGATGAAGCAGCTTGAGAAAGCTCTCGGAAACGATGGGGCTGGTTTTAAGCAATTTAAATTTAACCTCGGTGGGAATATGCTCGAGGAGAAGGATTTGAAGCTAGGATTTCGTGGGATCGGCTCAATGAAGTTTGTCGATGAAGAGGGTTCGATAGAAATGAAGATGACTGACGGTCAGCGGGAGCTTTCGATCCGCGATAAAGAGGGGAAACTTCTTTTTGAGGGACCTTACGATAACGATATCGACAAGGCGGCAGTGCCTGAGGAGTATCGCGAGAGAGTTGAGCGAATCGATAGTAGTGGTGATGAAAATGGATTCCGCCTGAGGTTTAATGGAAATTTTCTTCAGGAACAGAGAAAGGATGGGAAAGAGATTCCCCAGAAAAATGGCGAGTAATGAACTCGTGGTTCTCGAAACATTCTGGAGGACTTAGATGGTGGAAAGTATCCTAATCCATCTCTAATCGATAGCGGGGAATTGAGGGGTCAGCCTCCTTAGCGTAGCGATCAATGCCGCCGTCAACCCCAAAGGTGTCGGATAGGCCGTGTCCCCGGAACCACGCGCAATGGTCTAGAACGCTCCGACCTTGATGGTCGATTAAAACCACTTTCTGATGATCGTTCTTCTCGGCAAACAAGCTAGTTTGTAGCTCTTGGGTCATTAATTGTGCGCCCGGTAGAGTGATTGCCTCAAATTCTTCGCGAGTGCGAGTGTCCAGCAGAATGAATGACTCCGTTTTATCAAGTAAGGCTTTCAGCTCGGTGGGCGAAATCAGCATACTGGCATCGTGTTTTTGACTTTCGGCTAGACACTTGATGGCGTCGTCCAAATCGATGCTATGACTTTTGCAGACCTCCTCGAGCGTTTCTTCGAGTTCATAGGCACAGGATTGGCACCCTCCAATGTGAAAGGCGGAGAAAAGTGCTCTCCGCGCCCCCGGATACTGATCTAGGAGAGATTTCATAGAAAGGTTGGCGTGAAGCTCAGTCGGCATAGCCAAAAGATGACAGATAATCTGTTGGGGGAAAGAGGTGAGTTGAGACTTTCCAAGGCCTAAGACCTTTGACAGGTTAGAAGGTGCAACGACTCATGGGACAAGAAGACGAAGAACCTAAAATTTATCTCCTGCCGAATTTAATGACGGCCGGTAATCTTTTGTGCGGATTCTTAGCGATCTTGACAATTTTCAAAGGGATGCAAGCTGACGATCTGCTTGGGGCGAAGGATTATTACCAAACGGCGATGCTTTATATATTTGGATCGTGTTTGTTTGATTTACTTGACGGTCGGTTGGCCCGGCTTGGGGGGCAGGAATCTCCTTTTGGTCAGGAGTTTGACTCTCTTGCTGATATGGTATCGTTCGGGCTTGCTCCCGCTATGTTAGTATCTCGGGCGGTTCTCGCCGATTTACAGTTACCTGAGATCTTCGATCCCAATGGCACTAAAGAGCGTGGTTTGACGTGGGCGATTGCCTTTATCTACCTGCTTTGCGGTGGGATCAGGTTAGCGCGATTTAATTGTCTCGCTCGAATTGGATCCACGAGTGGGGACTTTCGGGGGATTCCTATTCCAATGGCCGCGGGATTTATCGCTTCGCTCACCTTTGTTATGATTAGCTTGGCTGAAAATGACAGATCCTTGGGGCTTTGGTCTTTCGTTTTAGCCGGGATGATACTCGGGGTTTCGGTTTTGATGGTGAGTAATGTTCGCTATCCAAGTTTTAAAAAGATTGATCTAAAGACTAAGGCGAATGTTTGGAGTCTTTTGGGGTTTGCCCTCCTTTTGGGGCTCATCGTGAAGTGGACTATCTATACTCCAGCCGCTATTTTTGTGGTTTATTTGGTGCTCCCGCTATTCCTTGGTAGGAAGAAAAAGGCTAAAAGTTAACTTATTAAGACTATTAAGGTTTTCTAAAAACTTGGTTGACTTGACTGTTAAATGAGAATAAGTGTTCTCATCTTTTATGTTTAGTGGTGTCTTTTTTAAGAAGTCTCTGATTGGCGTTTTTGTCGCCGCATTCACCTGCGGATTGGCAATGGGGCTGACCCACAAAGTAAAGAAGGCTGAGAATCTCTATCGTATTGCGCTAAAATATGGAGTCTCAATAGATCGCCTTGCGGCGTTTAATGGGATTAAGGATAAAAACAGCCTCGGGGTGGGGCAGGTGTTAAAGATTCCTTCGGGTAAGGTTGCTTCTCCGGCGGCAAAGGTTCGGAGAACGCCCAAATCTCTAAGGGTCATCATTGATGCCGGCCATGGTGGCAAGGACCGCGGCGCGGTCTGGGGTGGCGTCCGAGAATCAGATCTCAATCTCAAAGTTGCTCTTCGCGTCGAGGCTTCCCTGAAAAGTAGGGGATACCCGGTGACGATGATTCGCCGCAGCGATGTTTTTGTTGATTTGCGTCGTCGTTCACAAATTTCAAACCGGTATCGCAATTGTATTTTTATTAGTATTCATTTCAATGCGACTTCTCACACGGGGGTGAGAGGGGTGGAGACTTTTTATGTCGGTAAGCGTGGCAGATTTCTAGCTAAGACGATTCAAAGTCATTTGGTCAACAATCTCAAAGTGCGTGACCGTGGATACAAATTCAAAAGGTTTTCGGTGCTAAATGATACCCTGTGTCCCGCTGTTTTGGTGGAATGTGGATTTATCAGTAATTCTTACGAGCGTTCCCGTTGCAATTCATCGAGTTATCAAGCGGCGGTGGCCCGCTCAATCGTTTCGGGGGTCGAGGGCTACGACCGCGCCTATTAAGATATCCCGAAGACACAATTTTTTCATGATCATTCTGAATTTTGGTCAGAAAAATTTGGTGATGGATCAAATCTTTCGGATGTAAAAAGTAAGTTTGTCGGATTGGCTAAGTCAAAGTCGCTGTTAGTGTTCAGTCATGGCCAGTAGGAGAAATCGAAAGTCAACGGCAGGAAAAGCGCAAAATCGGAAGTCTCGGAAGAGGGGTTCGATGAAGTGGGTCTCTTATGCTGGCGGTGTTTTGGCGCTTGCGGTTCTAGTGGGGTTGGTCGTTGGTTACAATTCAGTGCGAAACTACCTTCGGAGTGATGAATTTAGACTAATGCTTGGAGAGGAGGTAGGTTATGAACTTAATGGCGACGCCGAGTTGTCGATTTTTGAATGGGATGGTTGGAGCGTGAAGACCGATAATTTTAGTTTTAAGGAGCTGAATGGATTTCAGAATATCAAGGCGCGTGGAATTGATGCTGAGGTCGATATTGGAGCGATTTGGAGTGGGGTTTATCGCATCGGAAATGTGCACCTTCGTGAGCTTGAATTTACTGGTGACTTTCGAGATGATCCTAATCGCGAGATCCTTATAAAGGAGCGTCCAATGGAGGAAAAAAGCTTCTGGGATCCTCTCTTGCCAGATTCTCTTGAAGTAACGGGAATCGATATCGCTTCGGTGCACGGATCTGCTAAGTTGAACGACGGGGAGTGGGGATGGCAGAATGCTTCGGCAAAAATCCGGCTTGGTTCGACGAAGGATGTTTACGATGTGACGCTCGTTGGCGGCGAAATTTCGACTCCTATTTCACTTGCAGAAAAGATGAAGCTGCGAGCGGCCAAGGGCAGGTATTCAGGGAGTCGTTTTTACTTGTTAGAATCTGAATTTGAGGTGCTAGAAAATGGTTTGATGATCGCGGAGGGGGATTTCGGCATCGAAGACGGAACTTGGCAGATCCGGGGTGAAGTGACTGGTTCTCGGATTCAGGAGGTTATCGCTGAGGATTGGAAACGGCGTTTCATGGGGCCGCTTGAGTTTTCCTTCGAAATGACAGGCAAGCCAGACAAAGATTCTAGATTGACCGGTCATCTCAGAATTAGGGATGGGATGCTCACGGCTCTTCCGTTGCTTGATAAAATTTCGGCCTACGCTAATACTTCCCGCTTTCGTCGCCTGTCTCTCAATGAAGCTAGTCTGGATTTTGAAAAGGTCGGGGAACATATCAAGTTAAGCAACATCGTTTTGTCCAGTGAAGGATTAGTTCGTGTCGAGGGCGTGATGGAGATTGCAGGGAATGAAATTAGTAAGGGCGATTTACGCGTTGGTATTACACCCGGGACTTTGGCTCATATTCCAGGTGCTGAGACTAAGGTTTTTCAGCGTGGTGATTTGGGTCTTTTGTGGGCTCCGCTTAAAGTCAGCGGCACGCTCGACGCTCCTCAGGAAGATCTGAGTGACCGATTGATTGCTGCAGCCAAGGAGAGGATGTTTGAGATACTTCCTGGTATTGGAGAGTATGCGCTCAAATTTACAGGTAAGCCGATTGGTGAGTCTACCAAGATGCTCCTTAAGGAGAAAGGGGTGATTCTTGGTGTGGCTGAATTAGCTCTGGGGAAAGCCTCCGATTTATTTAATCCGAGGGGTAGCGGTAATCCGGAAGAAGTGAAGGGGGAAGAGGCGGGTGCGATCGAAAAGGGGGCCGAAGCAATCAAAAAGGGAGTCGGGACTATTTTTGATATTTTTGGACGACCAATTTCAAAGTGAGGTTAACCTTGTGATCACGATGAATGTCCACTCGCTCTCGCAAGAACAAACGATTCCGGTCCCTATAGATCAGGCCTGGGAGTTTTTTTCAAGCCCCCGAAATCTTGAGGCAATGACCCCTCCCAAAATGGGATTTAGAATTGTTTCGCTACCTTCTGAGGTTCTTTATGAGGGCGAAATTATTGAGTATTCAGTAAAAGTCTTACCTGGGATTTGGATTCCGTGGGTTTCGGAGATCAAAGCTCTAAGAGTGGGTGAAAGCTTTGTTGATGACCAAATTTCTGGTCCATTCAAATTTTGGCACCATCGGCATTCCTTTGAAGAAACGAGTCGAGGAACAAGAGTGAAAGATCTCATTCACTACTCGGTGGGTTTCAGTATTTTTGGTGAAGTTGCTCGGGCTCTGGTGGTTAAGAATCAGTTGGCGAAGATGTTTGAACATCGCCGATTAGTCCTCGACGAGAAGTTTGGGAAGGTCACTTAGCAGCCTCGATAAACTGGGGATCGGTCAGAGTTTGTAAGAAGGCAAGGAGCGCTCTTTTTTCTGCGGCTTTTAGTTGGAGCCCCTGGTTCTTGAGCGCAGGGTCAAGAGTGGGTGTTTGATGAAGGGCAGTATTATAGTGTTCGATTACCTCCGTGAGGTTCTTGAATCGGCCATCATGCATGTAGGGTGAAGTGATGGCGACATTGCGGAGGCTTGGTGTTGAAAAAAGAAGTTTGTCTTTTTCCTTACCGGTAACTCCGTATCTCCCAAGATCGTTCAAATCTGGGGCTGGCCTCAAACCATTGTTCCGAAAGGTAAAGTCACTGAAATGTGGTCCACTATGGCATTCGGAACATCCTGTTCCACCACTTTCATGGGAGGTGAAAAATAGCCTGCGGCCTTCGTCCTCAAGCGGGTCTAGCTTCACCTTTTTTTCGAGAGATTGGTCGAACTTTGAGTCTCCGCTTACGATTGTGAGGAGGTAGTTTTCTAGCGCTAGCGAGAGCATCTCGCTGGTGATTTCGCCGGGGCCGTAGGCTTTCTTAAAATCCTCTCGGTAGGATTTGCGCCGATTGAGCCTGTAAAGAACTTGGTTTAGGTTAGCAGCCATTTCGAGGTGATCCTGGATCGGTTGTAGGACTTGGTCCCGGACTGTCCTAGCGCGGCCGTCCCAAAAAAAGTGATTTTTCCAAGCGAGGTTGAAGATGGGCGGAGAATTTCGTTTCCCGAGGCGACCTTCGAACCCGCGGGATAAATCGACG
>JAQWSX010000038.1 GCA_029242935.1 Akkermansiaceae bacterium | reverse complement strand
GAAGAAGCACTTGTTGGAAAGGATGGGCCGGATGTCGCGGTTGAAGACCACTTCTTGTGAAAAAGTGACTGAGATCAGTGCGAAGGTGAGAAAAAGAGAGAGGCGCGCCATTTACAGTGATATTTATAACGCGGATCGGGGCCGAGGCAATGAGCAAGCATCGAAGTTGATCGGCTCAGGTTCCCATCAATGGGCAAAAAGCGCTTGAAATTTGCGAGTGCTTTTACAGAGGCAATTTTGTTTCTGAGCAGATCTTGGGGAGGCCCCTAAAAAGAGTGTTTCGTTCGAATCTTTGGTGGAGTATCTTGTGTGTCATTCAATGAAATTTAACTCAAGCTCTTGTCTCATCGCAGCTGCGGCCTTTGTTGCAGGAATCGCGGTTGACCGTGCTGTATTTCCCCCTGTGGAGGATACGGCCGCGGTGGAAGGCGTCTCAAGCAGAAACAAAGAGTCCAGCAGCTCCTCTTCTAGGGGATCAAGAAAGCGGGCGATGTCTTCTCAGTCTGCTCGAAGCGATTCTGATCGACAGCCCCAAGAGTCAAGCGAAGAGAGAGCTGATGGAATTTTGGGATCCTTTCGAGAGGTGATGGAAAAGCTCCAAGAGGGTGGGAGCATGGATGCAAAGACCGCGAGTCAACTTTTGCAATCATTTCCGGCTGGCCGGGAGCGGCGACAGATGTTGGAGCATCTCGCTAATGTCTGGGGTCGCCGGAATGGTCAGGTAGCGGTGGAATGGGCCGAAAGTTTGGAGGGAAGTGATCGTCGGAGGGCTTTAGAGAGCGCTTTGCATGGCTGGTCGGAAGAGGACCCTGCGAGTGCCGCTCAATATGTGGCGGAGCTCCCGACCTCTGAGCAAAATTTGCATTTGGTGCATGCGATGGCCCATCGTTGGGCTGAGACCGACCGAACTGCGGCGATGGAATGGGGAGCGTCCCAAACTGATGCCGCGATACGCGGGAGGGCGATGGGTGGAGTTGTTAGTTCATGGGCCGAGACAGATCCCGCTGCCGCCGCTAATTTTGCTTCGACGATCGACAACCTCTTCGTGAAGCATCAAGCCCTTGAGATTGCGGCTCGTCGTTGGGCAAGCCAAGACACGACTGCTGCGATGGAATGGGCGCAAGGCTTGGCTGGTGTAGATCGTCATCGAGCTACTCAATCAATTTTACGTGGAGTGGCTGAAAATGCTCCGGAAAAAGCAGCAACGATTTTTGGAGAACTAACGGCATCCCTCTCACCCGAGTTGCGGGCAACACACGAACACCGACGGATGGCACAAGAAATCGCTTCGGCTTGGTCCGCGGCTAGTCCTCAAGAAGCTGCGGACTGGGCGTTGGGTCTTCCGGAGTCCGGGCAAGTGCGTCGTTCTGCGGTTGGAGAGGTGGCTGAGCGTTGGCTGCGGATTGATAGCATGGCTGCCGGTGAGTGGATTCTACAGCTTCCGGAAGGGAGGGTTCGTGATGCGGCGGCGGAACGGGTGGTTGGAACGATGCTTCCTACCGACCCCGCGGCAGCGTTCGACTGGGCAAACAGTCTTAGTGACGATGGGCATAGGACCGGGTTGATGCGGGAGGTGCTTCATCGTTGGAGCTCCCGCGATTTTGCCTCCGCGAATGCCGCACTTCAAAGCGCAGCAATTTCGCCCGAGCAACGCCGCGAGCTCAACCAAGTCTTTGGAAGAAATGAAGCACCGGCTCCAGCTGAAGAACCGGGAGGGCAGTCGGAGTAACTCTAGAGGAGATCGGTGGAGGATTCTTTCTCGATTCAGAATTGAATGGGAATGGTGAGTGGAGCCCCAGAGAAATCTAATTTTCGTCATTAAAGCTCTGGCGATGGACGGTGGTTTCTCCATCGGCCTGGTAGATTAAAAGGATGGCATCTTCGCTGGCGACTTCATCAAACAGGTCCATCATAAATTCCTCCTGACCGGGCCAAGGGTAGACAAAGAAGAGATCGACTTCGTCAGGGTCAAGACCATCGTAGAGCGGAGTGATATCGATCGTTGCTCCACCCGAAGTGGTGGCCTGTGGAGGGAGGAGATCCTTGCCGCCGATGCCCTCACATTCTTCATAACCTTCAGGAAGGTAACTGGTGCAGAGGTATTCGGCGGGGATGGAGAGATCTCGAGCCAGTTCGGTGGAGAGCTTTACCAGGCCATCTTCGATTTCGATCCCATAGGCTTCAAAACCTATGAGGGAGGCCATACAGGTTGCGATCCCAAAGCCGGAGCCCCATTCGCAGAAAACGTCACCGCGAAGGATTCCAGATTCTTTGAGAGTGGCGATTGCCGCAAAGACTTTTTCAGGATTACTGGGAAGGTAACGCGGGTAGCGCCGATCCAGTCCGGCCTCGAAGAAGGCGTCACATCGTTGCTCGGCCTCGGCAAGCATCGAGGTGACTTTGTCCGGTATCTCGCGCGGCTTGGAGATCACATTAAGTTGTTCAAGAGACACGGTAGTGAGTTATTTTCTTTGGTGTTTTGGTAAGAATTGCACGGCATCGGCGATGACGTATGCTCCTTCGGTTCCTTCGTTTGAAATAATGACTGATCCGTTTTTTCCTTTCTTGAATTCGTAGGTTCCCAAGGAGCGAAAGAGTCTCCCATGCTGGGGGACATCTTGT
>JAQWSX010000004.1 GCA_029242935.1 Akkermansiaceae bacterium | reverse complement strand
TGACTGGAGCTGCGACGATGACCTTTTTGATTCCCTGATCAAAATAGGGTTGAAGAAGATCCGGGGTTCTGAATTTTCCAGAGCATTCGAGAACGATCTCTACTCCTTTTTTAGCCCAATCAACGGCGCCTGGGGTGTCCTCTGATGAATAGCTGATGGTCTGTCCATCAATTGTGATCGATTGTTCATCTGTGGTGATTTCGTGATCCCAGCGACCGTGCACGGTATCGAACTCAAGAAGGTGCGCAGCAGCTTGCGCGCTGGCATGAGGTTCATTGATATGGACAAATTCTAGCTCTTTCGAATCGAAGGCTGCGCGGAGATCGAGTCGGCCGATCCGGCCAAATCCGTTAATTCCAATTTTTGTAGGCATAATTTTTTGTGAGGCTTGTTAAGAAATACTGGTTTTTGTTGGGCAGCAAAGTTCGGGCCGTCCCTGACAGCAGTCTTCGGTGAGGAACGCCATGAGCTGAGACATCCTCTTGCCTTGGAGCCGATACTTGATGGAGCGTCCGGTCTTCTCCGAATCGATCAGCCCCGCAGTGCTCAATTCCTTGAGGTGGAAAGATAAGGTGGGTTTGGGAATGCCTAAGGCCCGTGAAAGATCTCCGGCGCAAAGTCCATCTGGACTGTTCTTAGCGAGAAGACGAAACACTTCTAATCGGGATTCTTGCGCTAGTGCGGACAAAGCAATACTGGCCTCCCTTAGTTTCATAATTTTAGAATAATAAAAATAAATAGAGAGGTCAAGTGGCGCATTTTGTCTCCTTAGCGACGAGCAGGGGCCATAGAGGGACCTTAGAGCTTGAGCGATAGTTCAAGCGGTCAGCAGGATGCTATTAAATCTCGTTGGTGAAACGACGGCGGAGATGCTTGAGATAGGGTTTTGGATCGGTTTTGGATCCAGTGGCTTGTTCCATTAGATCTTGAGGAAAGAGAGTGGAGCCGTGCTGGTGGATGTTCTTTTGCATCCAGCCCAAGAGAGGGAGGAAGTCGCCTTTCGAAAAAGCAGAGGAGGTGGCCTCATCTTTCATGGCAGCTTCGAAGAGTTGGGCGGAATTGATATTGCCCAGCGAGTAAGTGGCGAAGTATCCGAGTCCCCCCATGGACCAGTGGATGTCCTGAAGACAGCCTTCGGAATCGGTATTAGGTCTGAAGCCGAAGAGTTTTTCGAACTCGTCATCCCATGCAGCGGGAACATCGGCGACTTCTAGTTCGCCTGCGAGGAGGGCGCGTTCGAGTTTGAAGCGGAGGAGAATGTGGAGGTCGTAAGTGGCTTCGTCGGCTTCGACGCGAATTGGGGAATAAGCGGCACGATTGACGGCGGGGAGGAATTCATCGAGGGAGATTTCTCTGAGGTGGGGGAAGAGTTCTTGAGCGCGGGGATACCATTTTTCCCAGAAGGGGCGGGATCGACCGATGTGGTTTTCCCAGAGGCGGGATTGTGATTCGTGAATGCCCAGGGAGACGGCTTGGCCGGAAGGAAGGTGGAAGTCGGAGGCGGGAAGGCCTTGTTCGTAAAGTCCGTGGCCGGTTTCGTGCATGACGCCGAAGAGAGAGGAGGCGAAGTCGTGGTTTTCGTAGCGGGTGGTGAGGCGGACGTCGGCGGGTCCGAGGGTGGTGCAGAAGGGGTGGGCGGTGGTGTCGATACGACCTTGGGCGAAGTCGAAGCCGAGGGACTCGGCGACTTCGCGGTTTAAGGTTTGTTGGGCTTCGACGGGGGCGGGGCCGTGGAGGAAATCGGAGGGGATGGAGGATGATTTCTCGACTGCGGCGGCGGCGATTTCTGCAAGTTCGGTGTCGATGGATTCGAAGAGGGTGGCGACCTCACGGGTTTTGGCGCCACGTTCGTATTCAGAAAGGAGAGCGTCGTAGGGTTCATCTTCGAAGCCCCAGTGGTCAGCCTTTTCGCGGGCGATTTCGAGGAGCTTGGCAAGGTGGGGAGCGAAGGTTTGGAATGCGTTTTTCTCGCGTGCCTCGGACCAGGCGGCTTTGGCGAGCGACGAGGTTTCGGAGTCGCGCTCCACGAGTTCCTGCGGAAGCTTGGTGGCACGGTCGTAACGGTGAGTGAGTTCGCGTTGGTTGGCGGGATCGAGGGAGGCGAGGCCGTCGCAGAAATCGTCTGAAGTTTGAAGCTTGTGAATTCTGCCTTGGAGGTAAGCGAGTTGTTTGGCCCGATGCACGACCGATTGGGCGGGCGCGTAGGTTTCCTGGTCCCAGCCGAGAGTGGCGGAGGTCGATGAGAGGAGAGAAATTTCCAGAAGGAGATCTTGGATGTCAGCCATGGTGGGAGGCTAACGGAAGGGATGAAAAAGGCGAAGGGGATTTCTGGTAGGGGGATTCGCTGGACGGGTTGTCATTAGCTTGGTTAAATCAATTCCTCGTATTTTAATGACCGCAAAATTTCAGATTCAGAACCTTATCGAGCAGAGCCAGACTCGGACGGTTCACCGGGTTCGAGGGAGCGATGGAACTGTCTTGCGGCTCACGCGGATTTTATTGGACGAAGATGACCGTGAGCAGCTGAAGCGATCGCGAAAGCTTCGAGAGGCCTTGGATGATCTCAAGGCTCTTCGGCACCCCTGTCTGGCCGAGGTTCTGGATTGTGGTTTGGATGAAAAAGGAATTCCGTGGGTGATGTCGCGGTGGGAGAAGGGGAAATTGGTGAGTGAGGTTAAGATTGAGGAGAAGGAAATACAGACGGTTTCGAAACATGCCAACAGATTGCTGAATGATTTTGGGCCAATGGCGGGGGTGGTGAAGTTTGATACTGCTGAGATTTTCTTTTCCGGAGAGAAACGTGAGAGCTGTGTCTTTCAGATCGATTATTTCAGATGGTTTTCGGATATTGCCGCGGGGATAGGTCCAGGTGCGAATTACGATTGCAAAGAGCAGGTTCGTCAGTTGTTGGCGAGCCTCGCGATCAAACAGCTGAAGTTGCCGAAGAAAAAAGAGGAGACGAATCCGATTCCATTCGTTGATGAGCGAAGTCCTGCCTTGCAAATCCACGAACCGGTTCAAGAACCATGGTTTGGACGCTTGTTGGGTTGGCTCCTTCTGATAGGGGCTCTGGCGGTGATTGGCTGGCTAACAGTTGAGGGGATGGGAAGAGTGAGAGAGAACCCAAGGATGGAGGACTGGAAGACGGGAGAACGTCCGTAGGATTTTTCACAGTTCTTTTTAAGAATGGTGGGACCTTGAGACGTATTTATTTTTATGAAGTTTATTTTGTCGTTTACCCTAGCCTGTTCCATGTCGTTTGCTGCCGGGCCAATTCCTGACGAGCAAAAGACTTACAAAAAGGTCGGTAATGTTGAGCTTCAGCTTCACATTTTTAATCCGGAAGGTCACAAGGTGAGTGATCAGAAGCCGGTGATTGTTTTTTTCTTCGGCGGTGGTTGGAGCGGTGGAACGCCTTCGCAGTTTTATCCGCAATGTGCGTATCTTGCGAAGCGTGGGATGGTGGCGATTTCAGCAGAGTATCGAGTGAAGAGTCGCAACGGAACGTCGCCGCTTGAGTGTGTCAAAGACGGAAATTCGGCGGTTCGATGGGTCCGTTCTCATGCGGCGGAGTTGGGAATTGATCCCGGCAAGCTGGCAGCTGGCGGTGGTTCGGCAGGAGGACATGTGGCCGCTGCGACTGGCACGACAAAGGGTATTTTTGAGAAGGGCGAGGATGTTTCGGTGTCCTCTAAACCAGATGCACTGGTTCTTTTTAACCCGGTCTATGATAATGGCCCGAAAGGCTATGGTCATAGCAGGGTGAAGGAATATTGGAAACAGATCTCGCCGATGCACAATCTTGATAAAGAGACTCCGCCCACGATCGTTTTTTTGGGCACTAAGGACGAGTTGATCCCGGTAGCGACGGGAGAGAAGTATCGCTTTCTCATGAAGGAGGCGGGGGTTCGTTCTGAATTGTTCCTCTACAAGGATCAGTCGCACGGTTTTTTCAACACGGCGAAATATGATGAGACGGTGAAGGAGATGGATCGCTTTTTGGTTTCGCTGGGATTTCTCGCTGAGAATTTAGAAGACTGATTAGAGAGGTTGAGTTGATCCAGCAGGGTGGTCTTCGTGAGAGCTGTGTTTTGTTTTCCCCTAGCTTGTTTCGCAGTTCTTATGACGGCGCGCACGGTTTATGAGGATGTGGATCCTCACATGAATGGCTGGTCGGTGCCTGGCTTGTTTTCAAATTCCGAAACTGATAGTCCCTCGTGGAATCCCCTCGGGCTTGACCTGGTTGCGGCGGTCATTTTTTTAAGGCAAGATCCGGAGCCGGATGTTTTTGAACTCGATGGGGGAACCCTCAGATTCAAGGCAGAGGTAGCCTTCGGCGGGGTTGCAGTTCGTTCCGCCCGAAACCTCTTCGCCATTGACCCAAAGGCGCACTTCGCCGTTGATGGCTCGGATGTAGTAGTGGTTCCACTCGTTGATGCCTTTGGTGAGACGTTTGGTCGGGAAGCTGCGCCTGCCGTTTGGGGCGATAGGTGGAAAGGGTTTCATTTTGGCTGGTCCAGTGGGGAAGACGTCACCGTGGGAGGTGAACCAATCAGAAGGTTTCCCTTTATTTTTTTCCCAGTTGGTCTCGTATCCAAGGTCGAGAACTTGGACTTCGATGCCATCGGGGAGGCGACCTTTCCCGGCGGCAAGTTTCTCGATGGAAGCGGGGCTGGCCCAAGCGAAAATGCCGGAGTTGCCCGCGTGTTTTTTGTGCATCCACTCGCAGACGAGTTCGAAGTTTTTGGTGGGCTTCTTCATGCGAATGACGCCTACTGGATTGCCGGTGCAGGAGGCATGCCCGCCTTCCCAGGTCCAGGTTTTGGGATTGCAATTGACATTCACAAAGTCCTCGCCGGTGAGCTCACGCCACCCTTGCCCGGTGCCGTCGATAAAGGCCTTTTTTACGTTGGAATTCGTTTCGATTTTCGTCTCCTTCTCATCAGAGAAGCTGAGGGTGACAAAGAAACCGAGGAAGATGGCTCCGAGAATCGACTGGTTGCGGAAATTTTTCAGAATCATGGTCTTGCAATACGCCGTCAAGATCGCAACCTTGTCGGAATCCTTAACGAATTCTATTAAAAGTTATGAATGAACAAATCGCAAATTTCAGCCGACGAAAGTTTGTCGGCTTTGGTCTCGCTTCCGCTCTTGCTCCCTCGGTGGTGCGAGGAAAATCGCCAAACGGGAAACTCAATATGGGAATTATCGGCTCTGGTGGTCGTGGGGGAGCGAACCTGAACGGAGTCAAGGCAGAGAACATCCACACCCTTTGTGATATCAATCGGAAGACGCTTGAGGCGGTGCAGAAAAGATTTAAGGGAGCAAAGACGACGACCGATTGGCGTGAAGTGGTAAGTAATCCGGACATTGATGCGGTGGTGATCAGCACGGCGGACCATCATCATGCTCCGGCGGCGATTGCAGCGATGAGGGCGGGGAAACATGTTTATTGTGAAAAGCCGCTGGCTCATACAGTGCAGGAAGCCCGGTGGATGCAGGAGGAATATGCGAAAGCGAAGGGGAAGATTGCGACCCAAATGGGGACCCAAATTCATGCAGGGGGGAGTTATCGTCGCGCCGTGGAGTTAATCCAAGCGGGAGCGATTGGTCGGGTCAAAGAAGCGCACGTCTGGTGCAACCGGAGCATTCGTGATGTGGAACAGGCGGTTCTCGAGAAGCAGGCAGTGCCTGATTACTTTGACTGGGATGTCTGGCTGGGGCCAGCTGCCGACCGAGCTTACAATGAAGGGTATTGGAAGGGTGGCAACTTGAATTGGAATCGTCGTTGGGAGTTCGGGAATGGGGTTCCTGGAGATATGGGGAGCCATTTGATCGATTTGGCGTGGTGGGCTTTGAAGCTTCGGCACCCAACTCAGATTTCCTCACAGGGCCCAGCGCCTGATTCAATTGGAGCTGCGCCATGGCAGGAAATCACTTGGCAGCATCCTGATGATGTGAAAGTGGTGTGGTATCATGGCCCGGAAGGAATGAAGCGCCGCAGCGAGGTTCTTCAGCCAATGGTGGGCAACGACACCGTGATTAAGAAGTGGGGGATCGGAGTGGCCTTCGTCGGTGAAGACGGAGTGCTGGTTTCCGATTACGGTAAAAACATCCTCAGCCCGTCGTCCAAGTTTAAAGATTACCAGAGGCCGGAGCAGTCGATCGCGCCTTCCGCAGGTCACTACAATGAATGGTTAAAGGCTTGTCGCGGTGAAGGTAAAACACTCTGCAACTTCGATTACTCGGGGTCATTAATTGAGCACAATTTGCTCGGGAATGTGGCCCATCGTGCAGGCCAGACACTTGAGTGGGATGCCAAAAATTTCAAAATTACGAATGATGAAGCTGCGAATAAACTTCTGACGAAAGAGTATCGCAAAGGCTGGGAGATCAATAGTTGAGGAGATTTTTTGCTAATGATATAGCGTTGCCGGAGCCTCCCACGGACCGGTGGCGTGGCTATTCTTCTTCATCGGTAGACAATTGATCGCTAATACAAGGTAATTGCGCGACAGTAAATTGGCGTAAGAGGGCGTAGAAAGAAGCATGCAGTCGCTACCAGCCCTTCAGACCCGGATCACAGGTTGTGGGAAAAGCTTCTCAGCCTCTCTCTTGGTGGCTGTTTTAAGCACGGTGGCAATTTGCGCGGTGCTGGCGGTGATGACCGGACGAGTCTATTTTGCGATGACCGACGCTCAAGCAGCACCTGAGTCAATCATGGTAAATTACGCGGAGCCTGTTCTCAAGAAGCCTAAGACTGAGGCCAATTTAGCGCCGGAGAGGATGATTATGGTTTCGAATGGTCCGTCTTTTGCGCGAGTGAAGCCTCTCGTGCCAATCCAAGCGCGGCCAAAGTTTACCGAAGCTCCAGAGCCCGAGCCTAGAACCAAAGAGCTGCTGGTTCTTGAGGAGTTGGATCTTAAAAATCGTTTCGAGGAAAAAGTCGATCCTGTGAAGGTGAAAACAAATTCGACCATTGCGAAGAAGAGCCCGCCGGCCAAGCGATCCAGTCGCAGCCAAGCTGAGCTTGAGGAGCGCGAGAATGCTCGACTTGCTGGAGAAGTGACTCAGCAAGCTTCGGTTGCATCACGGAGCACCCCTCACTATCCCAAGAGTGCCCGGCGCAAAGGTCTCCAAGGCCGGGTGGTCGTAACCGTGACTGTCGGCACTTCTGGTAAAGTCTCGAGTTGTCAAATTTCTCAGAGTAGTGGGTATTCCATGCTCGACCAATCGGCGGTGAGTGCGGCCCGGCGTTACCGCTTTTTCCCGGCCAAGAACGGTTTGGGACAGGCCATCAGTGTGCGGAAAGCCATCCCCTTTAATTTTCAGCTGACCAGCTAGGGCCTCTCATACTGGTATTGATTGTTTCCTTTCACCCATTAGCGCTCGAGCCATTGATGCTAATGCGACTCATTCGCAACTAATTAAAGTCCAAATACACAAATGACAAAAAACATCGGAATATTCTCCCTGACCTCAGCTCTTGCGGTCGGAGTATTGACGGCGCAAGACGCGATCGAAACACTGGCGACAGTCAATGTAATCGGCAGTAGCGAAAACATCCTTGGGTTGACTGGCTCTGGAGCCTTTCTTGAGGCCGAGGACTACCAAAAGAAAGGGCTCACCAATATTCAACAAATCCTCCGCAAGGTCCCGGGTGTTTACATTCGGGAAGAAGACGGTTTCGGAAACTTCCCCAACATTTCACTTCGTGGGGGTGATGGAACGCGTTCTGAAAAGGTCACCATTATGGAAGATGGGATTTTGACGGCACCTGCTGCTTACTCGGCTCCTTCTGCCTATTACTCGCCACGCGCCGGCCGTATGTCGGGAATTGAGGTTTTGAAGGGATCAAGCCAGATCAAGTATGGTCCTCATACAACAGGCGGAGTCGTTAATTTCCTTTCCACCGAGATTCCATCGGAAGAGACTTTTTACACCCGCAACACCTATGGAACGTATAACACATTACTTTCTCATAATTATTATGGTGACACTGTAAGGACCGCGACAGGAACATTCGGATACCTTTTGGAGCTTTTCCATCACACCAGTGATGGTTTCCGCGACATTGATTCCGGCGGTGGTTTTCCCCGCTCTAATAACACGGGTTTCACCCTAACCGAGCCCATGTTTAAACTTTTCTGGGAGCCAGATACGGCGCTTCGCCAGCGCTTTGAGTTCAAGTATGGCTACTCAGATTTTAATTCAGATGAGTCATACATTGGCCTTACCGAAGACGATGTTCGTAACAATCCCAATCGTCGCTATTCCGCAACACGTTTCGATAATATGGCTTCAGAGCACCATCGCTCTTACTTGAAGTATCGCGTGGAGCCTAGTGAAAATCTCAACCTTGAGTTCGCTGCTTATTACAACCAGTTCGCCCGTAACTGGGCAAAGGTGGACGATATTGTAGGTGGCGCTAATTCGGTTCGTGGAGCTCTTGCCACCGGTAATGGGTTGGACATTCTCCAAATGACCGGGCCAGGGACTTTGATTTTCCGTAACAACAACCGCGACTATTCAGCATATGGCTACCAATTCCAAGGTGACTACTCCTTTGCCTCCGGCAACGTAGATCATCTCTTGCAATTCGGAGCACGTTACCATCGTGATGACGTTCGCCGTTTCCAAAATGATGAGCAGATTAACCTCGGTGCCACTGGAGGCGTTACCGGCCGTGTGGTG
>JAQWSX010000157.1 GCA_029242935.1 Akkermansiaceae bacterium | reverse complement strand
ACGAAGCGAACCCCTTGCTCTACAAGACGGCGTGCAAGAAGAGCTCCGCGTCCGAATTCGGTATCACCATACTTTTCGACCGTAGCCGGGTTTTCCTTTTTGAGGTCAAAAGCCTTGAGAGCGGGACTTTCCATCAGGGCGACAGCGTCTTTTAGGGCTGTCTGGGAAGCCTTCAATTCTTCCGCACCGTTCTGGGCTGAGGTGCGGCGATTCATCTTCTCCAAAATTTGAAGGCGTTGCATCCCACGGGCGTGGCTGATCCCTTCAGGAAAGGTTAGGTAAGGATCTTTTTGTCCGGGGCGACCCACAAAGTAGGCTTCACATTTCTGTCCGAGATAGCCGGCGCGAGCGGCTTGTCCGCTAATGCTCACCAGGGCGGGAAGGTCACCGAGTGGCTCTCGTTCATGTGCAACTAGCGAGCCAAGTCCTGGGTGCATGATGTTGGGCGATTGATTGAAGCCGGTTTGAAGCTCGTATTGAGCTCGACCATGATCGCCGTTTGTTCCTGCAATGGAGCGAATGAGAGCTCCGTGGTGCATTTGTTTGGCAAGCTGGGGGAAGATTTCGGAAATCTCCATGCCATCGACCGAAGTTTTGATGGGATTAAATTCGCCCTGAACCTTGCGTCCGGGTTTTGGATCCCAAGTGTCGAGATGGCTCATGCCGCCGCTATTCCAGAAAAGGATGACGTGTTCGGCTTGCGCCTTTGAGGAAGCACCTTGAGCGAGAAGCTGGCTTACGGGCATCCCAAGGAGGCTTGCGCTGAAGGTCTTCAGCATGCGGCGTCGGGTGAATTGGTAGTCGGAACAGGACATGGGGAGTGAAGGGTTTGGCGTTATGTAAGAAAGAGTTTTTTTATGGGAGGAATCGGAATTCGTTACTGTTGAGGAGGGCCCAGCGGAGGTCGGCCATTCCTTCCGCGCTGTTGTTGACAATAGAGCGGGCATCGGATTTTTCTTTATCGGTCGGGTAACGGGTTAGAATTTCCTGATAGGCCCAATCGATGGCGAGATTTGGGTCTTTTTGAAGAAGGCCATGAATCGGCTCAAGTGAGCCGACGCGAGAAGCTTCGTGGGTGATGCGGCCGTTTAACATGAGAAGTTGCTGGCGAAGTGAGGAGGCATTGTCGCGGAACTCGCCAAGGCCGGTGCGGGCAGGTTGACCAAAGACGCGAAGGAAGTGAGCTGGTGGAGCTGGAGTGGCCATGCGCATCGCGCTGTCGAAGCGCGGGTTGTCATCGAAGGTCTCGGTGATTGTTTCTGTTTTGTATTTCATCACCCGACGTTCTTGGTTTTTTTGCATCATGGCGGCCATTTTGGCGGCCATTTCTTTGGCTTTGATTGCTTCATCAGACTTCATACGCATCTTGGCAATTTCAGACTGCTCCTTGGAGTTGAGAATCGAGTCAAAATTAATCTTCAATGAAGATTCTAGGTCGTAGCCATCGTCGCGCATTGCTTGTTTTTCGGCCATCATGACGGGTTGGGTTTCATCAGGTTTCAGGATGGTATATTCGCCGGTTGGAACGCGTATTTCACGGCTTACCTCCTTGTTGTTGGCTCCCTTGGGCCATTTGAAATCTTCCAGATGACCGGCTACGACAATGCTATCATAAAGAACCTCGCTAATCATTCTCCGAGTGGGTGCCGCGGTGAAGTTTAATTCGCTTTTCTCGCGAATTTCGATGTTGATATCCGCCGAGAGAGCAGAGCGGCGATAAGCATCCGAGAGGGTGATAATACGAACGAGGCTTCGGAAGTCGTAGCCGCTAGCGATAAATTCTTGAGCTAGGAAATCAAGGGTGGAAGGGTGGTGAAGCTCATTGTAGTCGGAAAAGTTGTCGAGGGGCTCGACGAATCCGTGACCAATGAGTTCAGCCCAGACTCGATTGACGAAGGCCCGGGCGAAGTAGTCATTTCTAGGGTCGGTGATAAGATCTGCGAGTTGGGTTCGAAGCTCACTTGAGCGATAAATATCGCCGTGCACTTTGAGCAAGCGGCTTTCCCTCTTGGCTTCCTCTAAAACGGGATCGCCGGGTTTTCCGACGTTTGGCTCGACCGAGTCGAGAAGGGCATCCAAGGAAGCGGACTCGGCGCCTCCGGATTCTTTTTTGGCCCGAGCGAGGCTGATTGTTTCGAAGCGCTTGATGTGCTTAGGCGTAGTTCCGTTGTCGGCCATCTGGAAAGGAAACTTGGGCTTCACAGGTTTGCGTTTATCGGGCTCGGCCTTGTCTTCGGGAGGCCAAAGAACCATCATCTTATCTCCCTCGGTGGTGTAAACGCCCCCGCCACCGCGCCGGCTTTGGACCTTTTTGGTTTTGCCAAAGAAGGCGGCGAGGTCATAGAAGTGTTTTTGTTCCCAGTCGTCAAACGGATGGTCGTGGCACATCGCGCAACCGATTCGGACACCAAGAAAAATTTGGGAGGTCGCTGCAGCAAGTTCCATCGGAGCGGCATCATCGCCTAGGATGTATCCGACGGCTGGATTTGAGTTCGCGCGCCCAGAAGCGCTAATGAGTTCACGAACTAGCTGGTCGTATGGTTTCCCCTGATCAAGTGATCCATGGATGTAAGCGAGTAGTTGATTCCCGCCGGTCACGTTGGAGCGGATTCGCAACATGTCGGCCATAAAAATGGTCCAACGATCAGCGAAGCGCGGATGTGAGGTGAGTTTCTCAATGAGCTTGGCGCGGCGTTTTTGCCCCCATTTCTCGTATTCTCGGACCTCCTTCATGGTCGGAATACGGCCGACTAGGTCGATGGTAGTTCGTCGGAGGAATGCAGCGTCACCGATGAGTTCTGTTGTAATGACTCCGGTGCCGGCATTCTCGCGTCGCAAAAGGTCGTCGAGCATGGTGGCAGCGTCAGAAATGCTGGAAGGGGTTCTTGTTGGCATGGCAACCCGTTTAGGCATCTCGGGTTTGCGCTCCTTAAGAGTGACGCCTTTCGGCCATTCTGCGCCTGATTCGACCCAGGCATCAAGAATGGCAACTTCCTCAGGTTTCAGGGCTTTTCCTTCATCTGGCATAACACCCTCATCGATAG
>JAQWSX010000156.1 GCA_029242935.1 Akkermansiaceae bacterium | reverse complement strand
GGGTCAAGGTGATCTCATTGTGACCGGGCTTGGAACCAAAGTCTGGATTCTCCAATTTTCGGACAATCTGGGCGCGACTGATGCATGGGAAGAAGTGTCGGGTGGATTTGCGGAGATCGATAATCCGGATGGTTCAACGACAATCCGGTTTTCCGATGCCATTTCATCGACACCGGCTCGTTACTACCGCTTGATCGAACAGCCCTAGGGCTGGCGATCTGGAGGCAAAACTTCAAAAGGGTGGGATTTCCCGCCCTTTTTTTGTTGGGGCTTAGCGCTTCGATTGTTAGCTTTTCTTAACAAACAATAGTTTGGGCCAAGACATGGACGAAACCAACGATGCCAAGGAACCGCGCGAGAATCTTTCGCTGGGCGGAATGTATTCCGATTACTTCCTCGATTACGCCAGTTACGTGATCATGGAGCGCGCTGTTCCCCATCTCGGTGATGGCTTGAAGCCAGTTCAGCGTCGGATCCTCCACTCGATGCGCGAGTTGGAAGATGGCCGTTATAATAAGGTCGCAAACGTGGTTGGGAACACCATGAAGTATCACCCGCATGGGGATGCTTCAATTGGTGATGCGATGGTGCAACTTGGTCAAAAAGACCTTCTCATCGACACCCAGGGAAACTGGGGAAACGTCTTAACTGGAGACCGGGCGGCTGCCCCTAGATATATTGAGGCCCGGCTTACCCCGTTCGCACTTGAGGTCGCCTTTAATCCAAAAACCACCGAGTGGACGCGGAGCTACGATGGTCGAAACAAGGAACCGGTCACCTTGCCGATGAAATTCCCTCTCTTGCTGGCACAAGGGGTGGAGGGCATCGCGGTGGGATTAGCTTGCAAGATTCTTTCGCACAATTTTATTGAGCTGATCGAGGCCTGTATTTGTGCCTTACGGAAGCAATCATTCGACCTCTTCCCCGATTTTCATACCGGTGGCTTGATCGATGTGAGCGACTATCGCGATGGCTTGCGCGGCGGCAAGGTCCGGGTGCGAGCCGATGTTGAAATCGTAAAAACAAAGCTAATTCGAATTCGTTCGATTCCCTTCGGAACGACGACCGGGGGAGTGATGGATTCTATCGTTAGCGCGAATGATAAGGGGAAGATTAAGATTTCCCGAATTGAGGACAATACGGCGGAGAATGTTGAGATTTTGGTCCACCTTCCAGCGGGAGCGGATGCCGAAACAACACGCGAGGCTCTCTATGCGTTTACTGATTGTGAGGTGAGTATCTCACCGAACTCCTGTGTCATTCATGCTGGTCGGCCGCATTTCATGCCGGTGAGCGAAATCCTTAAGAATTGCGCTTTTCGGACAAAGGATCTCCTGCTCAAGGAGCTGGAAATCCTCCTCGGTGAACTCAATGAGAAGTGGCACTTTAGTTCGCTAGAGAAAATCTTCATTGAGAACCGTATTTATCGCGACATCGAGGAATGTGAAACTTGGGAAGCCGTCATCGAAGCGATTGACGAAGGATTGGGGCCCTTTAAAAAATTGCTCAAGCGCGAGGTGACCCGGGATGATATTGTCCGCCTAACCGAAATCAAAATTAAGCGAATTTCAAAGTACGATGGTTTTAGAGCTAACGAGGAAATTCGAGGCCTTGAAGATCGCATCGAAGAGACTGCAAAGAATATTGCGAACATCACGCGTTATTCGATTGCTTACTTTAAATCACTCATCAAAAAGTATGGCAAGGGGCGTGAGCGTAAAACCGAAATTGCTGAATTTGGGGTGGTGAAACGTTCGGCGGTCGTGGTTGCTAGCGAGACCCTTTATTTGGATCGTAAAAACGGCTTTGCCGGAATTAGCCTGAAAAAAGAAGATGCTCTGGAGAAGTGTTCGACACTCGATGACATCATTATTTTCTCCCTCGATGCAGAGATGCGTGTCACCAAGGTGGCCGATAAGATTTTTGTAGGGAAGCGTCCGGTACACGTCTCAGTTTTCCGCAAGGACGAGCCCAAGGTCTATTCAATGATCTACCGGGAAGGTCGCGAGGGCCCCTACTATGCCAAGCGATTCAAAGCTGGTGGGGTGACCCGAGATAAAATTTATAAAATGGGTAAAGGGACTAAAGGGTCTCGGGTGATGTATTTCGCGGTTCATGACACGGAGGAAGCGAGTGCTGCAAATACTGTTGTCGTCCATCTCAAACCTGCGCTCCGCTTGAGAAATGTTTCCCGTCCTTTTTCCTTTGGCGAAATTGCCCTCAAAGGGCGTGGCTCACGGGGAAATATCGTCACCAAGTTGAATGTCGATCGAGTGGTTCGTGCGATAGGCAGTGATTTTGGTGAAAGTTAGGCTTGCTCAAATCCCCTCAACCCCTAGAGTGTTCATATGAACACAAGAATGTATTGGCGTCTTCGATTAGGTTGGGCTCGTTGGCGGATGAAAATCGCCCGTAGCCGAGTCTGGAGAGTGAAGCGCCGTTTCAGGCTTCAACGAGCCCCGCGGCATTTTCGTCAACTTGAATTGCCATTCCGATAGACTGGCCAGATCACAAGTTGTTTCAGTAGTCGGTTGGGAAATAGCTGATGAAAGATTGGGGGTATGAAGCAGCATGATGAATCTCTTTGATTTTAGAGATATTGAGAAAAAAGTGGGCGCAGCTCTCAGACGCTCGGAGCGTCGAAAATACTTAAATACCTGGTGGTTCGAAAAAGGTTTTCTCGGGCCTCAACAGCCGCGATTGGTCCAGCGAAAGTGAATGTGACTAAGCTCATCTTGAAAGAAATAGCCCAAAAACTTAGGGGCAGGACAAGTAATTGTCATCCGTTCTAACGCTACCGGGATATTTCCGTTGTTAAGGGTCCCCTTATGTATCTGCAAACAAGAGGTTTATGTGAGAGTAAGTTTTCAGAGCGCACTCACATGAAATAGTTTTAATTTTATCTCTAATCTCATTGCAGTTCATCTTTGGAATGCTTTGGATTTACTCGTAACCATCTTAAACTGCTTGGGAACGCGAATGTAGTGAATGACAAAAGGAAAAGCTTGAGTTTTTTGGCAAGAGTGGTGCGGGCGCTGGGTGACTCAAAGCCGAAGTGGTGGAATCGTCTTTTGGCGGCCATTCTCGCTTCATTGATTCTCGTGGGATGTGGCAAGATTGCCGAAAAATGGACTTCGGCGGGGATTGATTTAATTCGTAGTATTTGGTGGGAGAAGGCAACTGCGACCTTTCTGGATAGTCATGGGCAGACTGCGATTCGCTATTCGTATGAGGTCGGGGAAGAGACCTTTTCAGGAACCCAATTCTCATTTGGCGATATCAGTGACGGGTTAATGGAGGAGGAAATCGCACAATTTATTGAGGATCAGACTTCAGACGAAGGATTCACGATTTTTGTGAATCCGGATGCGGCTGGTGAAGCGGTGATTCAGCGTTCCCTCACCCCAAATGCCAGAATGTTAATTCCGCTTTCTCTAATTTTGTTGGTGCTGGGTATCGCAATTGCAGGATATGCCGTGCTTCCGACCCTTATTTATGGGTGGCGCGGAAAATTACGAAGGCAATTTATGTCAGATGCCCCTGGATTAATTGTGTCTTCCTTGAAAGACGGCGGGGTGGGAACCAAATTGTTATTCTCTTCAATGACGATGGTCCATCGGGGGATTCGGTTCTTAGTGTGGTCGATTTTCTGGTTCCTCTTGGTCTCGCTGGGGGTGGTGGGAGGCGGACTTCTAATGATCAAATTGGGAGATCTGCGATGGATATATGTCGGGGGTGCCTTGGTGTCTTTTGCGATGGTTGGATTGTTTATTGGTTGGATGATTTTTCGGAAAGCTTTTGGCTCGCAACCACCGGGTTTGGTGTTTTTTTTGGATGGTTGGCGGGGCAAGAAATCAGTGGCTGAGGACGAAAAGATAAGCGTTCATTGGATGTCGGACCCGGATGAGAAAGACAATTTCCGCTCTTGTCGAGTGGGTCTAGGAAGATGGCAAAACGGGCAATCTTTCCACAAGTGGCGCAAGAGTCATCCTGACTGGCGTGATACCCTAGTGGACATTTTACGGGGGACCGTCGGGGCGCATAGTTTCGACTTGAAAAGTGTAGGTCGTTTTGATGGTCCGGTGCTGTTGGGCGATGAGGTTCATCTCGTCATGATCTGGCAAGAGTGGGATGGGAAGGTGCGTCAGACCTCGATCTATTTAGGTCGACTCCGTCTGAGTTAACTGATTTTTGGAGCTGGGAACGGTATTCAAGATACCGGGTTGGTATGATCTGCTTGCATGAAAAAATCGAAGGAAAGAGTGTAGGGGGAATATCGTTTCAGGGCGCCATCCCCTAAAAACCTTCAGATATCTTTCTTTAAGAAAGTCAATAATTCAGGACATTGAGCACTGGACATACGAAATAATTATTCGTCTTCAGAATGGGCCTAGATCTTTGGGTTTTGCTGGCACTTGTTCTTTTTTAGACGACGGCTCGTGCTTGTTCTAAATCCAGTCCAATCACCTCACCCAAAACTTGACCCGGTTTTTTTACCGTAAGTGGATAGTTTGTATGCGAATGGGCACTCTTTTTTCTTCAAAACGGCATGATCTGGGTCAAAGATCCGCTGACACTTAAGTAGATTTCAGCTGAACTTAGGAGCCGGCGAGAATAGCTCCCGATCTCTGAAGGTTATAGCGAATCGTTAGTTCAAAGTTTTAGAAAACTATTTTAGATTATGTCATTTAAATCATCAGAATATCGTCACGTGGATTATGGCTGGGACGACGCTAAAATCGGCTCGATGAATGCCGCTGAGCGTCTTTCCTATCGATCAAATATTCTTGGAAATGATCAGCGCATCACTAACACGGGTGGTGGGAATACTTCGTCTAAAGCGATGGAGACGGACCCTTTGACCGGTGAGGAAGTTGAGATTCTTTGGGTCAAAGGTTCTGGTGGGGATTTGAGAACTTCGACAATCGAAAATTTTTCCTCGCTGTATCAAGACAAGCTCATCGCGTTACAGAAGATTTATAATGAAACTTCGCCGAATGGAGTGAAGACCCAGATCGAAGATGACATGGTGGGGATGTATCGCCACACCACTTTTAATCTGAATCCTCGACCGTCTTCGATTGATACCCCCTTGCATTCTTTTATTCCGTACAAGCATGTCGATCACATGCACCCGAACGCATTTATTTCGATCTGCGCTACCAGAAATTCGGAGGCGATTACTAGCGAAATATTTGGAGATGAAGTGATTTACACCTCGTGGCAGCGCCCAGGTTTTGATCTTGGTCTTTTATTCCAAGGGGTTTGTGAAAAGCACCCCCAAGCTAAGGGGATCAATATGGGGCAGCATGGACTGATTAATTGGGCGGACGACGACAAGGAATGTTATGAACTCACCCTAGAGTTGATCGAGCGAGCTGGCAGATACATCGACGAGAGAGATAAGGGCGAACAGACTTTCGAGGGGCGGAAATATGATAAGCTTTCGATAGAGCAGCAGAAGAGATTAGTAAGCGAAATTGTGCCCTGGTTGCGTGGGCAGGTCAGCCAGCAGAATCGTTTTGTTACGACGATTGAATCGACAGATGCTGCTCTGGAGTTTGTGAATTCTCACGCTGCGAAGCGTCTTGCTGAGCTGGGCACTTCTTGTCCGGATCATTTTCTCCGCACAAAGATTAAACCACTTTATGTTGATTGGGATCCCGAAAACGAAAATTTCGAAATTCTGAGGGCTAAGCTCCTTGAGGGATTAGGGAAATACCGTGCCGACTACGCCGAATACTACGAGGCGAACAAGGAGCCATCGTCGCCTGCAATGCGTGACCCGAATCCGACCGTAGTGCTTATTCCGGGGATCGGAATAGTGGCTTTTGGAAAGAACAAATCAGAATCACGGGTGACGGCTGAATTCTACAATTGCGCAATTTCGGTGATGCGCGGTGCCGAGGCGATCGATGAATACATCGGGTTACCCCAGAAAGAGGCTTTCGACATTGAATATTGGGCTCTCGAGGAAGCGAAGCTGCAGCGTATGCCTCCCGAGTGTGAGTATGCACGGAGGGTGGTCATTGTTGTAGGAGCCGGCAGTGGAATTGGAAAAGAAATGGCTCATCTTATGATCGATCAGGGTGCGCATGTCGTCTGTGCTGACTTGAATTTGGAGGCAGCCAAAGAGACTGCGGCCGAATTGATTGCAAAAGTTGGAAAGGGGATTGGGGTTGCCGGAACTGGAGTTTCGGGGTGTGGAAATGCGATCGGTGTGGCGTGTAACGTAACAGATCGTGGCTCGATTAAGGCGATGTTAGATGAAGTGATTTACGCCTATGGTGGTTTCGATCATATCGCGGTGACCGCTGGGATTTTCGTGCCGCCGGATCGCACCGGACATATCCCTGACGACAAATGGGGGCTTACCTTTGGGATCAATGTTTCAGGTCCTTATTTCGTGGCGGATGAGGCTGCCAAAATTTGGAAAGAGCAAGGGCTCAAAGGTTCGATGGTGGTCACGACGAGTGCCAATGCGGTCGTTTCTAAAAAGGGGAGTCTGGCTTACGATACCTCGAAGGCGGCCGCCAATCATTTACTCCGTGAATTGGCGATCGAGCTTTCACCGCTCGTTCGAGTGAATGGAGTCGCACCGGCTACCGTGGTGGCTGGAAGTGGGATGTTTCCGCGGGACCGGGTGATTGCGTCGCTCACAAAGTATGAAATTCCCTTTATTGATGATGAAAGCACTGAAGAGCTTCGCGATAAACTTGCTCAGTTTTATGCCGACCGGACGCTTACCAAGTCTCCCATTACCCCTCAGGACCAAGCGCAGGGAATGCTCTTTATGCTCAGTGATGCTTCTTCAAAGACCACAGGGCAGGTCTTAGCGGTGGACGGAGGGCTTCAGGAAGCGTTTCTACGCTAATAGTTTTTATGAAGACTGACGTTCTGCTTATAGGCTCAGGGATCATGTCCTCGACGCTCGGAGTGATGCTCAGAGAGTTGAATCCTGGCCTCTCAGTGCAGCTCTTTGAAGTGACTGAAAAGCCAGCTCAGGAAGCTTCAAATGGTTGGAATAACGCGGGGACTGGTCATGCTGGAATTTGCGAGCTATCTTACACTCCAAACCAAGAAAAAGATGGGTCGGTCGATGTTTCGAAAGCGATCTCGGTTTTTGAAGACTTCGAACATTCTCTTCAGTTCTGGGCGCACGCGGCGCGTCGGGGGATCATCAAGGATACAAGGAAATGTTTGAATTCGTTGCCACATATTTCTCTTGTTCATACTCAAGAGCAGGTGCCTTACCTTAAGGCTCGCTATGAGGGCTTGAAAAAGCATCATTTCTTTGAGCCGATGAGGTTTTCGACAGATCGGAAGGAGATTGCTGATTGGGCCCCACTTTTGATGAAAGGACGTGATGAGGAGCAACCGGTTGCCGCGACTCATATGGATGGTGGGACTGATGTGAATTTCGGTGAAATATCTCGAAGTTTTTGTCAATGGATCGATGAACAGAAGGGGTGCAGTACCCAGTTTGGACACCGGGTTGTGGATCTCAATAAAAGGATTTCAGGAAAGGGTTGGGTCGTCACGGTGCGTAATGAGGAAACGGGCCAGAAACAGAAGGTTCACGCCGATTTTGTTTTCGTAGGAGCTGGCGGGGGGTCTCTTCCGTTGCTTCAAAAATCGGGAATCCCTGAAGTGCGCGGGTATGGTGGTTTTCCGATTGGTGGGCAGTGGATGATTACCCGGAATCCTGAGATTGTGGCGAAGCATACTGCTAAGGTGTATGGTCAGGCCCTTGGTGCTGCTCCGACGATGGCGGTTCCTCACCTTGATACGCGTATGATTGATGGTAAGCCGTCTTTGCTCTTTGGGCCATTTGCGGCCTGGACTGGCAAAT
>JAQWSX010000110.1 GCA_029242935.1 Akkermansiaceae bacterium | reverse complement strand
AAGAGCTTATCCTCTATGCTTTTAAGTTGCTCTGAGATCTCCTTTTTCGAAAGCCCACTCTCTTTAAGCTCCTTCTCTTTTGAACGAAGCTCTCCTCTTTTTTGATCAACCGCATCAAGTTCGGGATCCCAATACTTCTCGGTCAACACTGCCGTCACGTTCCCTCTAAACTCCGGAAGTGAAGCAGGAGCAGCCATCGAATCTCGAAAATACTGGTGGGTGTTTTTATAGCGCTGCTGCCTCGACCCATAAAGATCAGTCGGCCCCCCGGCTCCCATCACACCGATCACAAAAGGTAAATTAGGCGAGTTCAACTCACTCCGAACGTCGCGAATAAAATGAGCCATCACCTCACTATATTGATCATATCCGCCTTTTTCCCCACGATCAGGATAGGTGCCACTATCAACCATATCGTTCCAACCCTGAAACCAAACAAATCCACCCAACTCATATCCATCCTTGGCATTGTAACCGGGATGAATCTTACCTGGATCCGCTAGAACCGATCTCACGTGCTCCATCATCATCCGGAAGTAACGTCCGACTTCAGCGTTTCGCTCAGCCTTCATTTTAGCAATATCTTTTCCCTGTTTTTTAAAGGTCTCCAACTGCTTTTCATTGAACTCGTAAGGCCCAGCACTCGGCGGGCGAAAATCTGTATTGAGCGACTTTCCACCCCAGGCTGTTTTGATAATCAGGATGGGCTCATTCGCTAATTTTCTAGTGTAAATTCCAAAGGTGAATTCAGGACCGATTTTGCCACCGTCCTCGGTCGAAACCCTCCGAGCTCCAAATCCCGAAGTCAGCTTGCCAATTCCCGGTTGATCCTCTTCCTTGCCCGTTCGATAGGTGATCCAGACATCTTCAAGTTCAACTGGTTCTCCACTCGCCCCCCGCATTTCCTTCAAAATTGGAGCTGTCTTGGGGTCCATCCCGATGTGATCGAACGAGGAGAGCTTAGCGTGCCCCTCCATGTTAGACTGCCCGGCGAGAATATAAACTTTCAAAGGATCTGCCGAAGCAAAGGACCCAAAAACCATCGCAAAATAAAGACCTAAAATTGAGCGTTTCATACCCTCAAAATGCACGCTACCCCCATGAAACCAATCATTAATACAGCCTTGATTCAGTTCAAAGGGATGCGAGCATTGAAAAAGACCAGTTTATGAAAATCGCAGCTCCTCTTTTATTATTTATCTCCCTCGCGTCCGTTTCGTGCAACCAGAACATGAAAGAAGCAAAACCCGCTATACCGCTTCCACCAGGCGTCCAAAAAACCTACACCGGCTTAAAGCACAAACTTCTGCGTCCCGGCCAGATTGGCCGCACCCCAAACTCGTTAAGCACGGTCAAAATTCACTACGAGGGCAAAACCAAGGACGGGAAAATTTTTGACAGCTCCTACAAGCGTGGTAAGCCCGCAGAGTTTCCACTCGATCAAGTCATTCAAGGATGGACCGAAGGACTACAACTCATGACCAAAGGCGAAAAAAGACGATTTTGGATTCCCGCGAATCTCGCATACGGAGAAAACCCTGGAGTTGGTCAGCCCGGTGGCGAGTTGACCTTTGACATCGAACTTCTCAATTTCCATCAATAGTTGAGAGAGATTGCCTCCCATTCAAAGTCTCTTGCTTCAGAACACAACATCATCAAATCTTAAAATTAGGAAAGGATGGGGTAATCCAAAGGGCGACCAAATACCTTCCCACTTGACTACCTCCGAGCCTATTGACCTTAGCGCAAATGAAAATAAAAGCCACTTTCACTCTCAGCCTGTTAACCAGCACTCTCTTCGCTGAGATTAAGACCACCACCGAGCAACAGGTCTTTGGGAGCGGCTTTGCCTTCGAGAACATTCCAGCACCCGCCACTAATGATTTTGGCACTAAGGCCAAATGGCAAATTATCTCCGGTAAGACTGATCAGAATGGCGGAGGCATCGCTGCACTGCACGATGGCAAGGTGCCATCCGGCGACGATGAACCACGAAAAAACTTTTTCTTTACCGCAGGTTCCGATGGCGGTCTGGTTCACGTTGATCTGAAAAAAGCCGTCGACCTGAAACGCATCACTACTTACTCACGCCACTTCCAAAACCGGGGGCCTCAGGTCTACGACCTTTATGCTTCACGATCCGCAAAGCCACCCAGAAACGCCGCAGATCTAAAAACCAAGGATTGGATCAAGCTCGCCTCCATCGATACGCGCAACGCCAACCGCTCAATGGGCGGGCGTCACGCCGCATGTCTCACCGGAAAAATCGGTCGCTTCCACCAACTCGTTTTCAACCTCAAGCCAACTGAAAAGAAAACCCCTTTTGGGCTCACCTTTTTCAGCGAGATCGACATTGTTGAAGTAAACGGTCCGGCGCTCAATTACCTGCCCGTGGGAAATCCCCCAAAGATAATCCGCTTTGCAACAAAGGATAAAAAATATTCCTTTATCGTCGATACCACTGAGGCACCCCAATACGAAAAGTGGATCAAGGACGACCTCTCTCCCGTCGTTCTCGAATGGTATCCCAAGATCGTAGATCTACTTCCCAGCAAAGGTTATGAAGCGCCTACAAAAGTGACACTGCAGTTTAAAAACAACGTCCCAGATGGAATACCCGCCTATGCCACCGGATCGTTTGTCACCATGAATGCTCCTTGGTTCAAAAATGAACTCAAGAAAGAAGCCAAAGGTTGCGTCGTCCATGAACTCGTCCACGTCGTTCAAAACTACTGGCTAGCCCCTCGCCTAAACCCCAACCCTAGGCAGACACCCAGTTGGGTGACCGAAGGATTAGCCGACTACATTCGCTGGTTCCTTTACGAACCAGAATCGAAGGGAGCTCACTACTCTCCCGCTCAGATTCGCCAAATGAAGCACGATGCCAGTTACCGCATTTCGGCCAACTTCATCGATTGGGTCTCACGAAACCACCAGAAAGAGATCGCGACCCTCATCAACAACGACGCTCGCCACGGACGATACGAAGAAAATCTTTGGGAAAAACACACGGGGAGCTCAATTGACGAACTTGCTCGTGCTTGGAAAGCACAGCAATAACAAGGTTGGCGTCCTTCTTAAAAACGCTAAAGAAGACATCATTACAAAGCCCAAGACCTTCTCCGCTTCCCACCCGGAAGATTACAATGCTTACCCGATTCTTGGTAACAACGCTCAATTCCTTTTCCCCTACAAAGCATGCTTCAACATGACTCCCAAGGAATACCTGCGCCACCTCCGAGTTCAGGAAGCCTCCCACCTTGTCATACGTATAAACCAGACTTTTGCCCAGATCAGCCACCACTGTGAATTCTTAGACCAAGCCCACATCTCCCGCGAGTTCTCCCGTATTCTGAAAGATCCCCCAGTTCTTATCGCTCCCGCTATCGTATTTGACGATTTTATTCAAAAAAGACGGCATTTTCTTCAAGACGACCGCCCCTCTATCGTGTATTTCTTGCCCCGATGAAAACGGTTGCCATTCTTGCCACCCTCGATACCAAAGCCGATGAAGCCGACTTCATGCGGTCAGAAATTGAATCCTTAGGGGGCCAAGCGCTTCTGATTGATCTCTCTCTGGTTGGCGAATCCGAACTCTCTGCTGACGTCACCAAACAAGATGTGATTTCCGCTGGCGGAGGAAATCTCGCAGAGCTACTTGTCAAACCGAACCGAGAACAGTCGAATCCGTTTATCGTTGCTGGTGCCACCAAGATTGTAACAGAGCTTCAGGATTCCGGAAAAATCCACGCCGTGGTCTCCCTCGGGGGCACGCAAGGAACATCCACCTGTGCCCCTATCCTCCAAGCCCTTCCTTATGGCTTCCCAAAGGTCATGCTTTCCACTGCCGCTTCCGGAGATACCTCCCCCTTCGTTGGCATTAAGGACATCACCATGATGTTCGCCGTCTCCGACATCCTCGGACTCAATGTCTTCTCCCGCAAGATCCTCGCTAATGCCGCAGCCGCCGCTTGGGGCATGGCTCAATCCGAGCAATGCATTACCAAGAGCGAAGCCAAAGGCGTCATTGGCATGTCCAACCTCGGGGTTCTCACACAGGGTGCCATGCGCGCCATTAAGCTCTTTGAGGAAGCCGGCTATGAAGTCATCACCTTCCACGCCATCGGAGCAGGTGGCGATGCCATGGAACAGATGATGAAAGAAGGAATCATCAACGCGGTCTTCGATTACGGTCTTGGCGAAATTGCCGACGGAGTCTGGGGTGTTCTTCGCGCCGGAGGCCCCGACCGGCTCACAGTTGCCGGTAAACTTGGCCTCCCCCAGGTTGTCGTACCCGGAGGATCCGAACACCTAGGCATCCTCGTCAACGAGCCCAATAAAGTGCCGACCGGATACGAAAACCATCAAATCACCTGGCACTCACCCTACGTTTTCGTGCCGCGTCTCAATGCCGAGGAACAAGGCCGCGTTGCAAAGGTCATCGGAGAAAAGCTTTCCCACTCCACGAAAGACACTTTATTTCTCATGCCTCTCAAGGGCGTCTCCAGCTATTCAGCCGAAGGTGGCGAGCTCTACAACACCGAGCTTGATGCCGCCTACTGGGAATCATTACAAAAAGAACTTCCCGACACCATCGAGGTCGAATCAATG
>JAQWSX010000092.1 GCA_029242935.1 Akkermansiaceae bacterium | reverse complement strand
TCGAATGTACTTCTTCAACTCTGCGGGAGATTCGGCCGTCACGAAGTTCTTAACGACCTCTTCCATCTTAGATTCATCAAATTTCTCAAAATCGTCCACGTCCTTGGCGGCCAACTCACCATCCTCAATCTGCTTGGTATTTCGATCTGCTTTCTCAATATCATCGAGCCAGGAATCAGCTTGTTCACGGTCGATGACCGGCCCACTGGAACCAGCCATGGGATTTAGTCCCGAATTTTTATAATAAAAAAGACCCAGGGCCAGAAGGACGAATGCTGACAGCACAATACTCACAACAACCTTCCAGGACACTTCCTTTGAGGCTTCCTCCTTCTCCCACGCTATTCCTCCCGCCTCCTCTCCCACATATTGACGTCGACGGCTTCTTCGTCCGGCCTCCACTTTTCTAAGCTGTTCGGAAGTCATTTCCTGGGCCACTGCCACCTTCGCAAGAAGTTTGTCATTTTCTGTAGTCGATGAAGCCCCCTGATTCAAAAATCCCAGATTTTCGTCTTCGCTCGACTGCACCGCTACACTACACATCGGACAACGCCCGGTCTGCCCAACTTGGTTTTTCTTGATCCTAAAAAGACCGAAACACTTAGGGCATTGGAACGGAATCCATCGATTGGAAGAAGCTGTCTCACTCATTGCTATAATTAATTATTGTTCGGAGTCTCGAAACCTGGCGGAGGCAGTTCGAAACGCAGGGGCTTCGGCAACCTCAACGCAGCCTCAAGTTCTCCCCGCACGCGATCTTCCACAATCAGAATCTCGTCGTCTGAAATCCAAGCCTCAGCACTATCATCCTTTATTCCCAGAGTCGGCGTCTCACTATTATACGGGTCGAACCCAAGCAACAGAGGCACCTTGGCCTTGATGGGAATGGCATTCATTGTATCACGCACCTGAGCTTGATTCGCAAGCGCTTCGATGTCGACACCGCCACCGTGAATCGCACAAATCCCCATCTCCTCACCCTTTTGTAGATACTCCTTGTAACTGGTTGTGGGAAAGCTGATTTTTCCTGTCACAGGATCAACAAAAGACTCGTTGCAATAACGGGTCGGACGCATTCCGGACACACGACAAATCGACACTTTCTCCACCGAATCTGGGGGTAAGATCTCCAGACCCACGAACGCTGGTTGAGATGCATTCATCATATCTTCCCAAATCGGATAGGCCAAATTCTTGGCGAAAGCAGTCTCGTGGATTGCTTGCCGGTCTCCTTCATAAAACCCCACCCACACCGCGCAAGTGATCCGACTATTATAGCCCACCATCCACGCATCGGTCAGACCATAAGGAGTTCCAGTCTTACCGCCACCGAGTAGTAGACTCGACTTCAATCCTTCGGAGGACTCAGCGAGATTACCTTTTCTCATAACATCATTAAGAACGCTATGAACCTGAAAGGCAATGGCATCAGAACAAACCTCCTTGCTCTCCAGCACCGGGCCATTGCCATCCAGAGGATAGACGACCTTGCCATTGATATCCTGAATCTCTAATATATAGTGCCTTGAAGTGATTCGACTTCCTCCCCGCGGAAACGCCGAGTAGGCAGAGACAACTTCAGGCATGCTCACGTTGTCAAAGCCAACGATCATCCGGTTCAAAAGCTTCTCAGAAGGAAGACTGAAACCGAAATTTCCTGAAACCGTGTGCACATTTGAAAGCCCAATTT
Organism: Akkermansiaceae bacterium; assembly: GCA_029242935.1. Taxonomy (GTDB): domain Bacteria; phylum Verrucomicrobiota; class Verrucomicrobiia; order Verrucomicrobiales; family Akkermansiaceae; genus SW10. Next base: position 1,505 of record JAQWSX010000092.1, on the reverse strand, counting down.
TCTGGCCGAGTTCAACCGTTGCTGCAATTTTGGACATTGCGAGGGCTCGTCGCGAGGTGATTTTCCCCTCATATCCCGGATTGGCAACTTCCATTCCCCACTCACCAGCGACTCCTTCCAGTCCGCCGACCTGAAGCTTACGAAGATCCATCTGCTCATCGGTCAACATGGTCGCAGGATGTTTCCCTCGTTCAAAACCAGTCGCATAAACGAAAGGGAAAAAAGCCGTCCCAAGTGGGCGGCTACCATTCTCAATAAAGTCGTATTGTGAGTGAGCAAAGTTACGGCCGCCTACATGAGCGATCACTTCACCAGTCTCATGATCCATCATTAATGTTGCACCTTGAAGATATTTCGGCGGTCCGTTCGACTTCTTGTATTCCGAATACCTTGGATGCTTGTAACCCTCCTGGTTTTCAACCTGTAAAAGTTGGCTCGCCATTTTTTGTTCGGCGGCCCATTGAACAGATGCGTCAATGGTAGTTCGAATCGTGTATCCTCCCCGTGAAAGAGCCTCTTCTCCCACCAAATCCCGAGCTTGTTCAGCAACGATTTCATAAAGGAATGTTTTACCACGGCGAATCGGATTAGGATTCAATACCACTGGATCAGAGATCATTTTGTCACGATCTGATCTGGAAATCATACCCTCCAAAGCCATCCGATTGATGACCATGTCACGATTTTTTTTGTTCTCATCTAGATTATTGAGTGGCGAAATCCGCTGCGGATTCTTCAGACAGGCGACGATAGAAGCCGATTCTGAAATCGTGAGATCCTCGGGTTCCTTGCCAAAGTATCCAAGCGAAGCAGAACGCACCCCGTAGAACCCCGAACCAAATGGCACGAGGTTTAAATACATCTCAAGAATGTCTTCCTTCGCCGCTTTCTTGCGGGCCTCTTGATCGTTGGGATACTCGGACTCCAATTTTCTCTGGAAATGCTCCTCGATTCTCAGCGCCACGAATGCCTCCACCACCTTTCGCTCATACCCCGTCCACTCACGACGCCTTTTTTCACCGAGCAGATCGAAGGATTTCCGCGCCAGCTGCATCGTAATCGTCCCAGCTCCCTGCGTGATTGAACCGCTCTGAAAATTTAGCCAAGCCGCACGAGCCACGCCAACCCAATCAACCCCATCATGGGCATAGAACCGTTGATCCTCCTGCGCCAGAACCGCGTCTACAAAAACCGGAGGAATTTCCTCCAGCGGAAGAGAAAAACGATTCTCTACAAACATTGTGCCTATCTCAACGCCCCCACGGTCATGGATAAAGCTCATCTCCTCCTTCTCTCCAACCCGCTCCAGGTTATACTCCATTGCAATCTCACGATAAGGATTCAGTTTTCTATCCCCAAAGCGCGCCGCAAAACCAACTGCGATCAAGCACAACAGGCAAAAGAGCCAAAAACCCTTTCGCTTGAAAAACCCGCGCCTTGCCCTCTTGTTCCTTGTCCCATACATGATGTCTCGCGAAACCGTCGATTTAACTGGCCTCCAACAT